>CAJQMY010000050.1 GCA_905479565.1 uncultured Candidatus Nitrosopumilus sp. | reverse complement strand
AGTTGACCAGGGAGTTTTCCTTGAGTTGCCATTCCGATCAAATATTGCTCAACCATGTCTGATAGTTCAGGTTTTACCATTTTGATATTGTTTAGTCTACTTCTAGCTTCAGGAGTCAAAACTTGTTTTAGAATTTGTTCTTTTTGTGCAGCTAATTCATGATTGGTATTATCAACAGGAGGTTCGTTAGATTCTGGAAAACTCATTTTTAATCTAAGAGTATATTTTCAATTGTGGGGTTTCAACAATTAGTTCTTTAAGTATTTCAGTTGATAATCTATCAAGTTTTTGCATTCCTTGTTTAGAAATTATACGTCCTTTCTTCTCAACTTTTTCTACATATCCAAGTTTTTCTAATCCTTGAATCGCATTACGAATAATTGCACCACCAGCATCTTTATGATGTGCAGCCCCATATCCAGATGGTTTACCGCCACCATAATCATTTCTTAAAGCATTAATTCCAATTGGACCATTAAAGTAAATTTTTCTCATAATTGAGGCGCATCTTGTATACCACCATTCCCTATCTTGAGGAGGTTTATCTGCATGAGCTCCAGTTTTAACAAAGGGTATCCAAGAAGGTGCAGGAATATCTTCACTCTTCAGTACTATAGATAGTCTTTCTATCAATACGTCTGCAGGTACATCGTATACCTTTGCCATAAAATTAAAAACTCGATAATCGTCTTATAAATCATTGAGATATTGAGTCAAGTTTGTTTAACATAATTCAGCGTAAATTTCTCAGATAGGAGAGAAAATTTTCAAATTTTAGATTATCTAATAATTCCTTGACCAATTAGAAATTCAATTCCCTTGACAAAATCCCCTTCAGAAATTAAATCATCTGACCACCATCCTGCATTAGCTTTTATCCAAGATGGAATTTCTTGTGATTCTGTTGATGTTGACTCAGTTACCGGAATTGTAATTATATTTTCATGAATTAGAAATTGGATTGATTGAATAAATTCTTCATCATCAATAATTCCATCCGACCACCATCCTGCATTGTTTTTTATCCAAGATGGAATTAACGCAGTTTTTCCTTCGTCCATAGATTGTGAATTAAGGCTAAAAATAGATTTTGATACAAAAAACTCTTCAAAATTAAAAGAATCACGACCAGTTAGAATTATTTTTAATTCATGTGAGTCATCATTTAAAATCATAATGGATTCTTGATAAATTCCATAAGGTGCTAAAATTCCCAGATATTTTTCAGAATTGCCAATATTTGACCAAATTTCTTTTCCAGAGGAATCACTAATCCCATATGCAAACAAAATGTCTCTAACAAGATTTTTGTTTTCATCAAAGAAGGAAAATGTGAATGGGATTTTTTTATCGGATTTTAATTTAGAATCCCATGAGACATTAACAGTCAAATCATTTTTAAACGTCAAATCAAGCTCATTGAGATCAATTTTTTTGCCAGATAAAATTTCTATTTTTGTTGCTTCACCATCGTTTTTGTCATTAATTTTATTTTTAATTTCCATGAGTTCTTCATGAGGAATTTTTATTCCAATGATATTTTCATCAGGGTTTGAAATATCAAAATAAAAATGATCGTCCTGAATTTGAATATCATCTATAAGAACATCAACATCATATCCTTGCTTAAAACCTAAAAAATCCTTTTCTAAAAATATTATTTGATTGATACTAGAATCATGTTTATTCTCATTCCAGTTATAGATAATATCATATGAAATTTTGTTTTTTGATTCGTCATAGCTGAAATTTGAAATTTTGTCGTTGTAAGACTTTACAGATGCCGGGAATTCTTGAGCATTGGCAATTTTGATTGGGAAAACCTGCTTTTCAGGAAGATGCAAGGAAGTTTCAAAGAGCAAATCTTTCATGGTCATTGTTTTTGGATTTGTTGCACCTACAATAGAAACATGAATGTTGTATTGCCCACTTTTATCAAAAACAGGGCCTTGAATTACAGGTAGTGAGTCACCTCTAGCAAAATAGGCTCCAGCTATAGCATGTTTTTCACCATAATACTTTGTACATTTCCAGAGATTTTGATCTTGACATTCAGATGTAGGTTTAATTTCTAAATCTAATTTGCCATCATCATCAAAAAAATATTCATTGGCAACTAGAATATCTTCATGAAAAATTTGAACTCTATATGTAACACTCTGAATGTTTACATTTGTATCACTATCAAAGAATCTAATAGAAAGATTGGCACTTTCAGAATCCCCATAGATGAAATCATTTGGGGTTAAAATTGCAGTCAAAGCCACTCTTAATCCGTCAAAATCTACAGGTGGAGCAAGAGATCCTGAATGATGTTGAGCATAGGCAGGACTAATTGAAATGACAAATAATCCTACAAATATTATTAAAATGAATCTTGGAATCACAGTTTTAAACATTTTGAAGATGTTAAAAAATCATTTGGATATGATTTTACGATAAGTATGCCCGCACAGGTTACAAGAAATTCTAATTGACTTGACAGACGCTCTACCTAATCGAAATCTAGAATTTACTCCAGGTGCAATAAAGGATTTGCATTTTTTGCAAAATACCATTCTAAGATAGTATGGCATTCTAATTTTATGTCGGGTACTAATTCTTCTCGCAAGAGAAGCTTGTCTCTGAGAAAGTTTGGGATTTTTTTTTGCATTAGTAATTGCATTTTCAATTAGAATTTGCATTCTCTCCATTGCAATTTTTTTTGCTCCAGACTTCACAACATTATCTAATTATGCACCTAAAAATTGGTTCTCATAAATATCGAGAAATGCAGTCAGCGGGATTCGAACCCGCGTCACAGGGTTGGAAACCCCGAATACTAACCAGGCTATACTATGACTGCAATAAAGTCCAAATTTAATTTCCTACATAAAAATGGTTTTTTCGTACTCATAGAGCATTCTAGCAACTACAACATGTCCTTCAAATGATTCATTTCCAACAGAGCAAATAACTGTCATTTTATTTTCAATTAAATCAGAGAAATGACCTTTTTGAAATCCTCCAATCACAATACAAGAATTATCAGGAATATCTTTTGCAATTATTTCATATGTAGTATTAGCACCTTTTGTAGAAAAGCCAAGTACTTTTGAAGGATTTATCTCATCAAGTAATTCAGGAAATGTTTTTTCATCAATTTCTAATAAAACATCATCTTTTGTTGTAATTTTTTTTTCTTGGTACAATTGTTCTATAACTCCTGCAAATCTATGATATGATTTTGGGATGTGTACATTTTTTCCAAAAGAAATTACTTTATCATCCAAAGTATGAACATAAAGTTTCATTTTGTTTTGAAGATATAACGGAATAGTTGTAGCTTCAAGTATAGAAAAATGTACAAGATCAGGTCTGCCTCTTTTCATTTCGTTTTCAATTCCTTTCATAGCTGCAAAATGCCATGAATTATCTAGTAAGATTTCTGATGGATGTTTATCAAGTTTCCTTGCATGAGAAATAACTGACGGATGATGTTTTAATTCAGAAGGGACAAGTTCTAAAGAAGATTCAGCTAAAATTAAGGAAATCATTCTAATTTATCATTTCAATTTGCTTCTTAAATTCATTCCAACTTGGTTTGGGATTACCATCATTATTGATTATACCTGCACTACAAATGTAATGACTTAATCTCTCAGATACGTATTCGTTAGTTCCAAAACCAGAACCTTCAACAGTTAGAGTATCATCTCCAATTATTGGAGATTTAACTATGCAGGTTCCATCAGGTCGATCATACTGCCTATACCAAGTGAAAAATTCTATTTCAGATTCGTTTTCAGTGTAAAATTCAAAGGATTTTTCTAGAAATTCTATTTGTCCTGTTTCACTACCTCCAACAAAATCAGATGTACTCCAACTGATCTCAAAAATTCCCACTTTTTTGTCACCTGCCAAATCAAATATTTGATTTAATTCGCTTTTTGCTTGTACAGGTGTTTTAGTAATTTCATTAACTGTATCAACTGGAGAATATGAAAAAGCAACAAAATCCCCAATCGCTAGTTCATTAACAACATGCTCTAAGCCTTTATTCAATACTTGGTGTAATGCAAATGAATTTCCAACTTTTACATCAGGGTGTTTTTCTTTAATTTTTTCATAAACTCTATTAAATAATTCTTTATAAACAGGGATATTTTGCTCATAAAATCTGAATTGCGATTCTGTTTGTCCAGCAAGTATCACAGTATCTACGATATCATATCTAGATAATATTTCATCAAGGACACTAGTTACTCTATCTTCATCTATAGAATTTATAGATGGTTTTCCAATCCAATGGGGAAAAGGTCCAAGTGTTTCTCCATTAATTATTGAAAAATATAGAGTAACTTTGAGATTATTATTTTTGTTAAAGCTCATTAATGCATCTGATTGTTCCCAATCATATTCTCCACGTTCAGGTTCAACTAAATTCCAAAAAAGATAAACATTGCTTCTTCCAATTCCAGAATCAGATGCTTCTAAGTAAACATCATTCAATTCCTGCAATGTTGTTGATTGGTTTGGAGAATTAATTACAAGGCCAATTTTTTCATTTGTTTGCTTAGGAGAAACAATATTAGGATTTGAAATGCTTATAGCCACAGCTATTACAGTGATAACTACTGCTATGCCTATAATTATGCCTAATGATTTGCTATCCATACAGATTCAAAAATAAAAGAAAGTAAAAAAGTTGTTATTCTATTTTATCCAGAAGTACAACCACTGTATCCACATTCAATACAGATACTACAACCTTCTACGAATACCAAGTTGTTTTTGCACGTAGGACACAATCTGTCTTCAGAAATTTCTTCTACTTTTGGAGTCTCTAGTATGATTGTCTCATCATGTACTTTTAATGCCAATGAAGCATTGACTTGGGATTTAATGTATGGGTTTGTGATATTTTTAGTAACAAATGCTGTCATATATTCACTTGGCGTTACTTCAAACGTCTTTGTTGCATTGTCACTTGTCATGTGAAGAACTTGTTTGTGTCTTGAACCATCACGATAAACAGTCATTCCTTTTAAACCAATTTCGTGTGCAAGTAGATATGCAGATTTTACGTCTTCTACCGTTACATCATATGGCATGTTGATTGTTTTTGCAATTGCGTTTCCAATCCAGTCTTGCCATACACCTTGAGCCATTAAATGATCAGCCCAATGAATATCCATTGCTGTAACAAAGACGTCTTGCATCCATTGTGGGATTTCATCCAATCCTTTCAATGAACCATAGTTGTCTGCAATCTTTTCAAGGATTTCATCTGTGTAGAGACCTTCTTCTTTGAGTGCATCTTCAAGAATCTTGTTTGTATAGAAAAATCTTCCAACAGTAACTCTCTTTTCAAACACTAAAGCAAATGCAGGTTCCATTCCGTTTGAACAGTCTGCAATCATAGATAATGTTCCAGTTGGTGCTACTGTGGTTGTTAAGACATTCCTAATACCGTGTTTTTTAATTTCTGCAATGAGTGGATCCCATTCGTATGAATGAGATTCTTTTGATTTCTCATAGAATCCAGATATTGGAATCTTTCCTTCAGGATATTCAGTCTTTGCACAAAGTGGGAACTCACCACGAGATCTTGCTAGTGCAACACTTTCTTCCATTGAATAGTATGTCAGAGCTTCAGATAGTTTTGATTGTAGTTCATATCCTTCTTTGGAGTTATATGGGATTTTCAATCTGTATAACAGATCAGCAACGCCCATAACACCAAGCCCAATTCTTCTAGACTCTTTTGAGGCTATACTAATTTCTGGAACTGGATAATTATTTACATCAATGATGTTATCCAAGAATCTTGTTGTCTTTCTGATAATCTCTTCATATCCTTGCCAATCAAATTCATAAGAACCATCAGCTTGTCTTTTTGCAAGATTTATCAAATTAATAGAGCCCAAGTTGCATGATTCGTATGGATAGAGACTTTGTTCACCACATGGATTTGTAGCTCTAAGTGGTGCTTGTCTTGCTTTAGCAAATACATTGTATTTGTTAATTTGATCAAAGAAGATCAAACCAGGTTCAGCGCTCTTCCATGCAGATAATGCAATTAGATCAATTAGTTGATGCGCATTGATTTCTTTTACAGGTTTTCTGTCACGCGGACTGCGTAAGACATAGTTACCATCAGTAGTATTAACAAGTGCATGCCAAAAGTCTTCCCAAATTCCAACACTTACGTTGAAATTTTCTAAGACTCCTGCTTCTGTTTTGTTTGTAATGAATTTTTCAACATCAGGATGCCATGCTTCCATGATTCCCATATTTGCACCACGTCTTTTACCACCTTGTTTTACAACTTCAGTGACAGTATTGATGATATTCATGAAAGATACAGGACCTGATGCAACACCAGATGTTGATGCTACAATGTCACCTTCTTCACGAAGATTTGAGTAGTTTATTCCAACCCCACCGCCAGATTTGAAGATTAATGCAGCATCAGAAGTAGATTTCATGATTTCTTCCATTCCATCATCCATACCAAGTACAAAGCATGCCGAGAGTTGTCCCAGTCTTCCACCAGCATTCATCATGGTTGGTGAGTTTGGCAGGAAGTCTTGGCCAGTCATCATTGTAAAGTATTCAGTGATTTTGTCTGCGTAACTTTCTAATTTTTTGCCTGCTAGTAATATCAGTAGATCTTTAAAACTTATTTTCATCTGACCTTTGTTTGCAAGGGTCACATAGTGAGTGATTAAAGATCTAAAATGCCATTTATTGAAGAAATAATCCCCAACTTTAAACTTATAATCAAAGGCATCTAGTTTTTCAAGATAAGATCTTGCTTCATCTGCATCCTGCTTATTATTTCCAGATTTATCAAATATTTGTGAATCATATAACATATCACCAATTCCGACTAGAATTGCGACTCGCTCAAACATTTGAGTTGGTGATTCAATAATCTCACTTTTTGAATTTCTGAATAGATATCTTGATGCCAGTACTCTCAGACAGTTCAAGTCGAATTTTTTTGAGACTGGATCAAGGGCTTTAAGATTTAAAACCTTCATTTTTTCATCTCTTAATTTTCTTCTTTCGTGTCTGTAGACGATGTATGCTTTTGCAATATCGCTATTACCGCTATCGATTAAAGTCGACTCTACAATATCTTGAATATCTTCAACTGTAGGTGCTCTAGAACTTGTAAATCCTTGCTCTACTAACTTGTTAACTACATCTTCTGCTAGTTTGTCGGCAACGCCACGATCGGCTTTAGAGGTGGCTGCCAATGCCTGAAATATGGCATTTGAAATTTTATCTTTATTGAAAGCCGTTACCACGCCACTACGCTTACGGATCTCACTGATCGTATTTTCTATTTGTGAATTGTCCATATAATCTCCCCGCAGAAGTTAGAATGGTAGATGGTATAAACTATTTGTCCGTTTTTCTCAAAACTTCAGTTCAATAAAATTGACAACGGTACAATGTGTATAGTAATGGTGCTTGATGTTACATGAACTTCATACTAACTTAACATTGTTAGCAGTTAGCGATGATCGTAACATCTGAAACTGATCAAAAAGTTTTCAAAAATGATCGGAACTAGTTTTTCATTTACGATATTCAGACAACATAAGGTGACTTGCACTTTGGACATTTGTCATCAAATGGTTCATCTTTGAATCCACATTCACCACAAATTGCAGTTGGTCTTACAGGTTTAAAAGAAGGGATAAGTGCAGATGTTTTCTCGATTACTTTCTTGATATCCTCAACTTTAGCATCTTTGTCAATTTGTAATGTTACTAGAAGACCTCCATTGAGTACCTTTGAGAGTTTGTTACATTCAGATATAACCTCACTTTTTGCAGTTAGATTCAAAACCTCGGAAGCATCAACTACTATACCCTGAGAATAATAATCAGTGTCCGTAGAGTTTAGGCTTGAGTTTTTGCCATATTTTCCACCATCAAGGGTTACAAAACGGGCAGAACTTTCAGTTTCAGTCATAGAAATAGCCACAGTGTCGCCTAATTCTTTGCCTTTTTTAGCACCAACATCAACTGCGGTTTCAATGACTTTGTTAAGAATATCTCGTCCCTCTTTATTATCTTGAAATCCAAGTATGTTAAAGACGGATTCCTTGAGTCCCACCAAATTCACAACAAGGGATACAGAGCTTCTCTGCATGTATTGTGTGTTCTTTGCTAAAATTGGATTAAGTCCTCTTCTAGTTAGATCAGAGATCTCTTTCTTTCTTAGTGCCATAGACGCCAAAGCTGGTTTCATTAGTAAAGCAAGTCTTGCTCTAAAGTAAGTTTCATCTTTGTTTGATTCAAATGCCAATCTTGGAAGATTAATTGAAACAGATTGTAAGGTAATTGAAAGAGGGCCGGATGTCTTAGTAGATCCATTAGTTATACCGTAACTAGATGTCTGACCTTTTGCAAACATTACTTTCCCACCAATTGAAAGAATTTCAGCTACTGCTAAGGATACATCTGTAATCTTTCCTTTATCAGCATCAATTATCAAACCAATCTTTGGGATTGGAGTAATTTTTGTATAATTTTTGTACGCATTGATGATTGCAGCAATTATTTTCGTATCCGTTCCTAATTGTAAACGAATTGAAACATTGGTACTATTTTTATTATATTTGGAAGTTGTCGATGAAGTTGCAAATGCATAAGTAAGTTTTTGTTCAAGTTCTAGAACAGATTTTGAATGTTTTGTAAATAACGTAACTAGTCCATCAAGAACAATTTCTTGTGAAGCTTCTTTGGATAGTAAAGCGATAACTACTGATAGTGAACTTGTGATTTCATCTAGTTGTTTTGATGCAGAAATTCTTGATACATCAAGATATTTTCCTCCAAGATCAACTCCATCTTCAATTAATTCTTTAATGTTAACAAATATTGTATCAGGAATCATAGACCAAACTCCAGGATTTGAAATATGCAAGTCGCCAGAAAGATGCGAGTCTGCCACATCCTTAGGTAAAGCATTTGTAAGAAGATGCTCAGCAAATACTTTTTGCCCAGCATTGAATAATAGTCCCTCAGCACCATTATCTACATCATCCAAATTAGAAATCATTTCTTGAACATCATAGACAGGCAGTCCTAGGCGTGCAAGTTTATTCCTGTATTCTTCATGACCGTGCTCAAGAAGCACAGAATTAACCATTTCTCGGATTAATGCGCCTGTTAGATAGGTTATTTGATATTTGTAAATTCTATTTTCAACTTCTTCAGTAATTTTTTGTGCTAGTTCAAGGGGAAGACTTCCTTCACGGACTATTGATTGGATAATTTTATGTGAATTGAATTCTTCAATTGAACCAGACGATGTTCTAACATACATCTTTCCACTTTCAATAATAGATCTTTCTTCAATTTGTCTCGCTAAACTCAAAACAAGTTTTCCAAGATTTGTAATGGTATAACGTCTTTCAGATTTGTTTAATGCAACAAGTGATTGTCTTAATAATTTTCTTAGATGGTATGCAAATTTGCCACTTTCTTTTTTTGATTTGAATCCAGCAAGTGATTTTAATTCAGAGTAAGTCAAAGGGCCTTTGGAATTTAAAATTCTCAAGATATCAATTCTGTTAGGACTTGCCATGACAGAAAAGATCATTCTGACTCGCTTTGATGTGGATTGAAGAATGCTACCTTTCTTTGGTTCTTCGAGTTCTTCACTCATATCCATGATCATGACTAAAAAAAAGGAGTAATTAAGACTTGT
>CAJQMY010000049.1 GCA_905479565.1 uncultured Candidatus Nitrosopumilus sp. | reverse complement strand
CGAATTTAAAATCTGAAGGTTTGGTATTTATTTGTTCGCCAAACAATCCTACAGGAAATTCTATGAATTCAGATAGAATCAAAGAGATTGCTAATGACTTTAAAGGTTTGATAGTTGTTGATGAAGCATATATTGATTTTTCTGAAAGTAAAAGCGCTATTTCATTATTGGATGAAATTCCGAATTTAGTGGTATTGCAAACTTTTAGTAAAGCATACGGTTTGGCAGGAGCGAGAGTAGGAACAGCATTTGCAAGTCCAGAAATCATTGCAATTTTAAATAAAATTAAGCCTCCGTATAATATCAACACCTTGAGTATTGATGCTGCTTTAAATGTTTTGAACAATAAGAAATCAATTCAAAAGCAGATTGATGAAACTATTCTTGAAAGAAATAGATTGCGAATTGCATTGTCAAATTTACTAAGTGTAGAAAAAATTTATCCTTCTGATGCTAACTTTTTATTGGTTGAATTTACAGATTCAGATTCAGTTTTTAAGGAATTAATCAGTCAAGGAATTGTGGTAAGAAATAGAAGTTCGCAAATAAAAAATTGCCTTAGAGTTACTATTGGATCTAAAGAAGAAAATGAAAAATTAATGAGTGTTTTAAACGAAATAGCGTCATGAAGAAAGTATTATTTATAGATAGAGATGGAACTTTGGCAATTGAGCCACCAATTGATTATCAATTAGATAGTTTAGAAAAGTTAGAATTTTATCCAGGAGTTTTTCAAGGATTGTCTAAGATTGTCAACGAATTGGATTACGAATTGGTAATGGTGACAAATCAAGATGGATTGGGAACAGATTCGTTTCCAGAAGACACTTTTTGGCCAGCGCAAAATAAAATTATTCAAGCTTTTGAAAACGAAGGAATTGAGTTTGCAGAAATATTGATTGACAAATCTTTTCCTGAAGATAATGCGCCAACAAGAAAGCCAAGGACTGGACTGTTGCAAAAATATATACATGGAAATTATGATTTAGATAATTCATTTGTGATAGGAGATAGAGATTCTGATATAGAATTGGCAATGAACTTAAAATGTCAAGGAATTTTTATTGGTGATGAAAATGAAAATGCTGTACTTTCAACAACCAATTGGAATGAAATCTATCAGTATTTAAAGTCAAAACCAAGAGTTGGATTCGTAAAAAGAGTTACTAAAGAAACTGAGATTGAAGTTGAAGTTAATTTAGATGGAAGTGGAAAAAATGAAATTTCTACTGGAATTGGCTTCTTCGATCACATGCTAGAGCAAATTTCAAAGCATGGAAGTATTGACTTAAATATCAATGTAAAAGGGGATTTAGAAATTGATGAACATCACACTATTGAAGATGTAGCAATCACATTAGGAGAGGCGTTTATAGAGGCTTTAGGTTCTAAAAAAGCGATTGAACGCTATGGATTTCTATTACCAATGGATGATTGTTTAACGCAAGTTGCCATTGACTTTGGAGGAAGACCTTGGCTAGTTTGGGAAACAGAATTTAAACGCGAAATGATTGGAGAAATGCCAACAGAAATGTTCATGCACTTTTTCAAATCCTTTACAGATGCTTCAAAGAGTAACTTGAATATTAAATCGGAAGGAGAAAACGAGCACCACAAGATAGAATCTATTTTTAAAGCATTTGCCAAAGCAATAAAAATGGCAGTTAAAAAGACTGATAATTATTCAATTCCGAGTACAAAAGGAATCATATGATAGCAATTATAGATTACAATGCAGGAAATATAAGTTCGGTTCAAAATGCTTTGTCAAGACTTGGTTATGAGTCTATTATTACACGTGATAAAGAGCAGATTTTGACTGCTGATAAAGTGATTTTACCTGGAGTTGGAGAAGCAAGTACTGCTATGAGTTATCTAAAAGAATATGGTCTTGATTCTTTTATAAAAGAGTTGAAACAACCATTTTTAGGCATTTGTTTGGGTATGCAATTGATGTGTAACTATAGCGAAGAAGGCAATACAGATTGTTTGGGTATTTTTAATTCGGATGTGAAATTATTTCCGCCACAAGAAAAAGTACCACATATTGGATGGAATAGTTTGTACGAATTAAAAGGAGATTTATTTAAAAATATGAACGCTCCAGAAGATGTATATTTTGTGCATAGTTTTTATGCGGAATTATGTGAAGAAACAAGTGCAGAATGCAACTATATATTTCCGTTTAGTGCGGCATTAGAGAAAGATAATTTTTATGCAACTCAATTTCACCCAGAAAAATCAGCAAGTGTTGGTGAACAAATATTGAAGAATTTTTTAACACTTTAAAGTATGTCAGTTCGAGTGATTTTCAGAATGAAAATTGTATCGAGAACAGTTACATCTCGATACAAATTTTTAAAAAGTTAAAAATTCACTCCATATGACAAAACAGGAATAAAATGAGAATAATACCAGCAATAGATATCATAGATGGAAAGTGTGTAAGACTCTCAAAAGGAGATTATAGCACCAAGAAGATATACAATGAAGATCCGCTAGAAGTAGCGAAGGAATTTGAAGACAATGGAATTGAATATTTGCATTTAGTAGATTTAGATGGTGCAAAATCTAAACAAATTATCAATCATAAAATACTAGAAACAATTGCTTCAAAAACAAATTTAAAAATAGATTTTGGAGGTGGATTAAAATCTGATAAAGATTTAGAAATAGCCTTTGAATGCGGAGCATCACAGATTACTGGAGGAAGTATAGCAGCCAATAATCCAGTAGTATTTGAACAATGGGTTTCAAAATATCGAAGTGAAAAAATCATTTTAGGAGCAGACTGCAATAATAGAAAAATTGCTACAAATGGTTGGTTGGAAGCATCAGAATTAGACGTAGTTGATTTTATAAAAGACTATGAATCAAAAGGCATTAAATATGTGATTTGTACAGACATCGCTAAAGATGGCATGTTACAAGGAACATCAAATGAATTGTACAAAGAAATCGTTTCAAAATCAGAAGTGAAATTAATCGCAAGTGGAGGCGTTTCATCTATGAACGATTTAGAATTAGTAAAAGAATTAGGCTGTGAAGGCGCTATTCTTGGAAAAGCTATTT
>CAJQMY010000048.1 GCA_905479565.1 uncultured Candidatus Nitrosopumilus sp. | reverse complement strand
TTTAACAATATCATCCAAAATATTCAACCAATCACTGTTCTTATTGTTGTCCATTGTTTTATATATCATGTTTTTTATGTTTCTAATAGCTGAATCAATAACACCCAATGCATGATGACTTTTTAATGGTACTGTTGTATGTGCAACTTTATGCTTTAGATATACATCATAAATATTTTTGTTGGCAAGTTCATTGCCCGAATCTGTTGATATTATTTTTGGATTTTCAATTTTGTTTAGTATTTTGTCCATTGCAGAAGCAACAACGGGAGCAGTTTTATTCTTCAATGGTTCAGCATAGACAAATCTACTGAATATATCAATGACAATGAGTATAAATGTATTTCCTTTATTCTTTTTACTGAGTGATTGCATATCAACTAAATCAGCATTAAGCCTTTCATTCTTTGCATATGAAACAATTCGGCCTTGTATTTTCTTGGTTTTCTTCTTGTATACTTCTTTTGTTTCATCTTTATTTAGTGCTTCTTTAATTGTTTTAATTGATACATCTACATTATTCTTTTTCTTTAGAATTGTCTTTAACTTAGCATCACCAGGAAATCCATTGTCTTTATAAGCTTTTAAAATAATTTCATCCATCTTATATATAATTTACATTTGATAAAATATTTAAATATTCAAATTTGGTTGCTCTTGTTATGGCCACATATTTGGCAGCATCACACATTTTATTAAATTCATGAATGGTATAAGGTTCATCAATACTTGTGCCCTGGACTGAATGACATGTAAAAGCAAAGCCTGGTACTAATCTGTATTTATTAATCTTTTTTATACTGATTGGGATAGTCACATCAACAGCAATTTTCTTGTCATACATTATGTCCTTATTTGTCAAATAAATATTTTCCTCATCAATTTGTGATACATAGTACAGCTGATTATTTATCAAACCCATCTTCTTGGTGTTCTTCTTGCACAATATTGGCATCCTCTGCCTAATATACATGTCTTGTGAGTGTCTGTTATCTTTATCAGCAGGAATAAACAGACAATCCTTTTTAGACATTTTCCTACCAACAGGTGGTTGAGTAATGAATGAATTCATGCATTTAGTTTTAATTTGCTTTCTAATTCTGTTTGTTTTGCAGACATTGAAATATGTCAATTTATCCGATATATCAGTGTATTCTTGAGTCTTTATTAGTTCTGCAATTCTTGCATCATTATTGTTTCTTCTATTCTTAGTTAATATGACCTGATTGTAATCACAAATTTCTCTCAGGATGGTAGAATTAGAGTAGTCCCGGTTTCTAATTCTGTCACCAACTGTTGGTAATTGATTAAAGTATCCAATCATGATAATAGCAAGGTCTGGATTAACCTTTTTGAAGTACATCAGATGTCTATAAAATACCTCCTGCAACATTGACACTTCATCAACAATAATGTACTGTAACTTTTTGATGCAATTAATAACATTTTTTCTGATACCTGCAATGTATGAATGGATAGTTACACCATCAATTAATAACGCCGATTTATTTGTAGGTGTAACTGATACAAAGTTATCAATTTTCTTCTGTATCATCTTACACAAGTGAGATTTACCGCATCCTGGGTTACCGGTAATGAACACTCCCTGTTTACTATCAATAATTTTTTGGGCCATTGATTCAAAGTCATCATTATCTTCAGTCACTTGAAAAGTCCTATCATAGAATGTATATTTTTTGTCTCTTGCATAATGGCCTTTCCTTGTCACTGTTGGCATCTCTAACTTCTCTTCAAAGTGGTATTTTGGAATAGTGCAAGCATCATCCCAGTAATACTCATTAATGTTAATGGGATTGTTTGATGTATAAACAACTGCATCAGTATTTACATAATGTGGAACTCCACCCTGTGCTGCTACAATGCTGGTAAGTTTGTGTAGTTCAATAGCTTCTATATCCAATATTTGTGCATATATAGGATAAGAGTTTTCATTTTTGGAGAATGTCTTTTTGGTGTACAGCTCAAAAAGATCATCCTTAATACTCATGTGTGTATAAACACCGTCATCTGTATCTTTCCCATCCGATTCAATGTAAAAATATGAAGCTTCTTTAAATGATGATGTGTAATTGAGAGAACATTTGTCAAACTTAATTTTACCCATGTAACCCGGTAGAATATTAATAGCAAGTTTTGCTACATCATTAGGAAGGACATTGAGCAAGTATTTAATGAAACCATTAAAAAAGTCTGACTTTAAGGTAATGGATGGTGCAACCTCTTTAATGATGTTGTCATATGTCAATATATTTTGTTCAATGCAATATGAAACAATAGGATATGAATAGATACCGTTACCCCTTAGTGGGAATGTTTTATCGCACTCAACATAATAAAAAGAACCGTTTTCTAATTTGCCAGAGAATGGTTTAATGTCATCCAGTGTAGAAAACACAGGCCATTTATGTTCCTTGTTGTTCAGTATAATATTTCTTCTGCACTTGGTGATATCCAAGCACTGCACTTTATCCCCTTCCTTGTAAAGGTTGTTTAATTCTTCAATAAATGCCCATCTCTTATTAAAGTCTGAGTCAAACAATTTCAAAACCCTACCATTATATGAAGATTCAATAGGGTTAAATTTGTCATATATTCCTGCTTCTTTCTCCTGCTGTGTTTTATCATTGTGACAGCTTTTACATAACAATTGAAGATTATTTAGACTGTTGTCACCTCCTGCAGAAATAGGTATAATGTGGTCAACTTCTGATTTCTTACACTCCTGTCTGCAAGATGAACATGTTTTTCTTTTTCTGATAATGTTCTTGGTTTCATCTGTTAGTTCATCTCTTTGACCAGTATAGTATTTGTGCATTTCATTTATAATAACAGATGTGAATGAATCGTTTTTGTACTCTGTTCCCAGTTTCTCACAAATCTCTTTCATTTGCTCAACGGATATGTCAAACATTTTGGAGCTGTTAAAGTTTGGGTTCTTGAATAAGTGCACATCATTGGGTCCCTTTATGTATGACATTTTGTTTCCGGACATTTTAAACTTAAACAGTGTCCTGTGTTGCTTGTACATATCCTTAAACATGGGTTTTAAACAATTGGTATCTACTATTAGGATACATGAATTGTATTTTGATATTTGTACATCTGATTTGACATGATGAACCTCAAAACCTTCATCAATGAGTTTTTGATATTTGTTTTTTGTTTCAGTCTCATCATTGCTAATACTACTAACTAAATTGTTTTTGATAGTCTTGTTTCTTGCACTAACCTTATCAATGAATGCTTTGTCATTGATCATATACATGTGATCATTGGTTGCATAAAAGCATAGTGTGGGGTAATTTTTACTTCTTGAAGTATTCTTGAGCATGAGGTTATGAGTCATATCAAAACAATACATGGAAATATCCCAAGTATTACAAAATCTCTCAATCCAAATCGATTTAACACCATCTTTTTTATCAATGGGAGCAAAAGGTTTGTTTTTGTTCTCACAATCATCTTTATGACAGTTGTTAAAAAATCTTACCAAGTATTCTTTAGTTACTGTCTTGATTTTTGAACCGTACATTTTCAACAGGGTATCATAAACACATTC
>CAJQMY010000047.1 GCA_905479565.1 uncultured Candidatus Nitrosopumilus sp. | reverse complement strand
AGATGCAGGGATGGAAGTAATCTATTCAGGACTTTTTGCCACCCCAGACAGAATTGCGCAAATTGCAGAAGATGAGGATGTGGATGCAGTGGCAATGAGCTTGCTAAATGGCGCACACGGAACACTATTCCCAAGAGTAGTCAAGAATCTAAAAAAGAAAGGAATCAAGGATGTATTGATAGTTGGAGGAGGAGTCATTCCAGAAATTGATCATAAAGACTTGGTAAAATCCGGAGTAGACCATGTATTTGGTCCAGGTACACCGCTAGAAACAATCATAGATCACATTACTACGGGCGTATCCAAGTTAAGAAAAATATAAGAAAAAAGATTATTCTGTGGAATCAGGCCACATCATTTTACGCATTTCTTTACCAACTTTTTCAATTTGGTGTTCGTCATATACTTTCATGTGTTTGTCAAATGCATCCTTGCCATTTTTCTGATACTCAGAAATCCACTCGCTGTTGAATGTGCCATCTTGAATCATGGTAAGAACTTTTTTCATGTTTGCCTTGCTTGCAGCATCCATGACCATTGGTCCGCGTGTCAGTCCGCCATATCTGGCAGTCTCACTTACACGTCTCCACATTCCATTAATTCCATATCTTTGAATCATATCTACAATGAGTTTTAGTTCATGTAAAACTTCAAAGTATGCAATTTCTGGCTGATAACCTGCTTCAACAAGAGTTTCAAATGCATTTGTAACCATAGAAGCTGCTCCGCCACAAAGGTCAGCTTGCTCACCAAACCAATCAGTTTCCACTTCCTCTTTGAAAGCAGTTTTGATTAATCCTGCCCTCGCACTACCAATTGCTTTTGCAATTCCTAATGTTCTATCCCAAGCTTTTCCTGTAAAATCTTGTTCAACTGCAACAATTGCAGGAGTTCCAAAATTTTCAAGATACGTTTCTCGGACTTTAGAACCAGGTCCCTTTGGTGCAACCATGATTAAATCAACGTTGCTTGGCGCTTCAATCCATTTCCAATAGATTGCAGCTGCATGAGAAAATGACAATGCTTTTCCTTCTGAAAGATTGGGTCCGATTTCATCTTTGTAAACCTGACCTTGAATCATGTCAGGAATCAATATGTGTACAATGTCTGCCTGTTTTGTTGCATCTGCAACAGACATTACCTTATGGCCGTCAGATTCTGCCTTTTTCCAGCTATTACCGCCTTCCTTAAGGCCAATTATTACATTAAGACCAGAGTCTTTCATGTTGTTAGCTTGCGCATCACCTTGAATTCCATAACCAATTACAGCGATTGTTTGATCCTTGATTGGATCAAGACTGATATCGGCATCTTTCCATGTTTTTGCCATGGTGGGTTTCGTTGAGAATCCTGTTTTATGTGTAATGGTTTTTGAGACATAATTTTCCAAATGTTGTATGTGAAACATCGAAGAGAATAGGCTCTCTCAAAAATATGAGTCATTAATATCATGTTCTCAAGTGCTCCAGTCCGCATCATCTTCAAAATCATATTAATAAAATGAAGCAAAAATATCATCTCAACAAGTACTGAACTCAAAAAAGATCCGAATTTTACAATAATAAAATTCCTGTTTAGATAAGGATAGTACTAGGCCATACTATGAATTAAATTTCAATTATTTTCTCACAAGAACGACACTTTACTGTAACCTTATCACCAGGGAGTCGAATGAATCGCTTTGAACCACATTTAGGACATATAGGGCATGCGCGTAGAGGTTCTCCCATGTACAACAACAAGTTTTGATTTTATTAAATTAGTCTATTGTATTATACCACTACCAAGAATTCGAATTGTAGTTGATTCAGGTTTTAAAATAACTGCAACCTGTCCTTTTTTACAAATAACAGGTTTCTCAAAAGTCAATTTTAATGGAGATACAGATGAGAATTTGGCAGCTTTGATTTGCAAACCAATACTAACTAAACACCCTTGATTTTCTGCAATATCACTTTTGTAAAAAGGACTTTTTTGAAAATCAAGTTCAATCTCAGTTTTAATATCAACTACACCGTCTGCAGAAATGACATCCCCACGACTGACCTCATCAGGTTTTACACCTTTAACTGCCAATCCAACTCGTGCAGGACAAACAGACTCACTAACTGGATCATCATGCATCTGAATGGATTTAATCAAGACATCAATTCCTGCAGGATATAATTTCAAATTATCATATTGTTTTACTGTACCGTTTACTACCTTACCTAAAATCACGGTTCCAACACCCTTTACATCAAAGCAATGATCAATTAATAATTCTGCAGGATCCTCATTTGTAATGGGTTCTAGTTTATCCATTGTTTCTTTGATTTTATCTTGATCAACCTTTGTATAATTTTCAACAACAGTTCCTTTGATCATCATTTCCAATTTAGATTCATCAACATCAAAGGTATGAGATAGAATTCCTTTTTCTTTTTTTAGCGAATCAAGTGCAATAATTTGCTCACCTGTGAATTTATCTAATTTGTCAACGTGTAAAATGACATATTCTGCAAGATTAATTGCCTGAAATAACGGTTGAATTTTTTCTGGAAATCCATTTGGAATAACCCAAGTTTTGATAATATCAGACTCTTTTCTGTCATAAAGGGTGAGGTCAGATTCAGTTCCTTTCTTTCCAAATTCTGATGCAATATCCTGCTTTCCTAAAACTACAAAGTTGATTGATTTTACCATAATGATTTGCAAGAAATAGACCTTATGAAGTTTTGAAGGTTATCAAATTGAATAAAGACCTGTGGTTTTTAATACATCTTACAAAATTCTGAGCAGTATAGGTCACATGGAATTAATTGTCCCCATATATCAGATGAAGTGATTATTTCAGATAATTCCATTCACAGATATTTTGAGAAATTCTAATCTTAAAGCCATTCTAGGCACTAACAAGGGTATTCAGAGAGGTCAGCAGACACATCGTATCGCTCATCCAAAATACCAAGATGATATAGAATGGATTTGTTATGGGATGAGACCATACTTGTCTTCATAATATACGAATTTCATTTTTGGCATAAAAAACTAATGGACAAATTATACTGGATCTGAACGTATGCAAAATTAAGGAAAAGAATTCAAGACTTGCGCATAGCTTGCAAAGCGATGATTTTTGGGCTTTACCAATTTTTGTCGATATTTTTTTACAGGCTTTCCAATTGCACCGTCTAGGCCAAGCGGACCTTTGACAAATTTCTCCTTGTCTGCCCAAAGAAGAACCTTATCTTTTGGAGCATAGTAATTTACAATTTTTGATTTGATCATGTTTTGAATGATTTTTCCATATTTTTTTGACGAAGGCACATCCTCAGTTATTGACGCGCCAAAAAGATATGCAGCATCTACAATCTCAGTATTTTGTTTCTTTCTTGCAAGATATTCCAAGGCACTCAGAATTACCTGCGAACCCAAAGAATGTCCCATCAGCCTTATCTTGGTTTTAGGGCTGACAGTTTTAAAATCCTCAATGAATTTCCCAAGGTTTTTTCCGTTTTTTATCGCAATTTTCTGGCCTACTGCAAGCGCACGCTTTGCATGTTTGATTAGATGCGCACCGGTCGTGTTTGAATCATAGCTGTAGCCAATTACAGGATGGACATATCCCAGCTTGCGCAATTGCTTTTGAGCCAGAACAACTTTGGCAACGGCTCCGGCATTATCGTTTCTCAACCCGTGAATCATTATAGTGACTTCTTGCGAATCAGTCAATTTTTTAAAATCATTTTTCGGATACGTATAGTACGAATTGTTTTTCAGAGTCACCCCACTTGAAAGATCATAGTAGCCTCTTGTGGAAATTCTAGGGACAGGCCTCATGGTTATTCAGGTCCCAACTGGCTTTTGTGCTTTTCAATGTCGGATTCCTCAACTTTGACAAATATTGGAGATGCAACACCTAGCTGATGACTGGCAGAGATTCCAAGTGAGGACATGTCACCCCATGAGGATTTGTTTACTTTGCCATCCAATCCTAATTGTGCCCAAATTTTTTGTGAGGATTCAGGCAGGAATGGATAGAGTGCAACAGATAATGCCCTTGCTGCATTTACTGAAAGGTACACGCAGTTTGCAGTTCCAGGTCCTTTTTTCCAAGGTTCCTTGTGCTGAAAATACTGATTGAAAAAGGATGAAAACTCCATGACTTTCTTCAAGGCCCTGTCAAGATGGTTTTGCTCCATCAGGGAACCGACATCGGTTGCAAGACTTTTGATTTTTTGTTCAGCTTCAGAATCTTTCTCATCAAAGGAATCAGGTTCTGGGACTGTTCCATCAAATGCCTTTTTCGTAAAACCAAGTGCCCTGTTTACAAAGTTTCCAAGATTGCCAATCAATTCAGAATTGATTCTCGTTGTGAAGTCATCCCAATCAAAATTCAGATCATCCTGAGAATAAGGATTGATTGATACGAGATAGAATCTGAGATAGTCTGCAGGATAAAATTCCAAGAACTGTTTTAGCCCAATATACCAGTTCCTGCTTTTTGAGATTTTCTTTGATTGCAAAGTCAGATGCCCCCTGGTCGGAATGTAATCTGGAAGCTTGTATTCTGAATCAATTCCCAATCTCATCGCAGGCAAGAAGAGATAGTGATGATACACGATGTCTTTTCCGATAAAATGGTAAATATCAGCATAGTTCCAAAATTCTTTTCCGTCAATCCCCTTGTCGCCGAGAAATTTTAAGGCAGTTGAAATGTACGCCAGGTGGTTGTCAAACCAGCCATAGAAGACCTTACCTTCTGCACCATCAAGCGGTACCGGGACACCCCAGGGAATATCCCTTGTGATATCCCAATCAATTAGTCCGGATTTGATCCAGTTTTGGACATATTTTTTTACATCCTTTTGCAGATGAGGTGCCTCATCCAGCCATTTTGTTAACGAGTCAACAAAGTTTTTGAGTTTGAAAAAATAATGCGTGGTTTTTTCTTTGGTAGGGGTCATTCCACACAGGGAGCATTTAGGATCAATGATTTCCTCAGGTACGCGACCACAACTCTCACAAAGATCAGAATACTGATCCTCTGCCTTACAAGAAGGACATGTCCCCTTTACGTATCGGTCAGGCAGAAATTTTTTATCGTTATTGCAATAGAACTGTATGATTTCTTTTTCGTAAATATGCCCAGAATCATTTAGTTTTTTAAAAACATCTTGAACAAATGAAATATTTTCAGAAGAACTTGTTTTGTAAAAATAGTCAAACTCAATATTAAATGCTGAAAAATCATCATGGTCTCGCTTGTTCCAATATGCCACATATTCTGCGGGAGTCTTTCCTTCTTTTTCAGATTGTATTAGAATCGGAGTTCCAAAATCATCAGATGCGCAAACATAGTAGGCCTCGACCCCATTCATTTTCAAAAATCTGGTGGTTACATCAGCTGGAAGATAGGTAGATGCGACATGACCCAGATGAATTTCTCCATTTGCATAGGGTAATGCGCTTGTGATGATAGCTTTATTGTTCATCGATATTGTTTAGGGACTGAAATGAGGTTAAGAAGTTTACCAGTTGCTTGCATATTTTACTTGTTCAGGAGTTAATTTGTCAATTTTAACATCCATGGATTTTAGTGCATCAACTGCAATTTGTTGATCAATCTCTTCGGGAACATTGATAATTTTATTTTCCATTTTTTTGTGATTTTTAAGAATATACAACACAGACAGGATTTGATTTGAAAATGATTGTGCCATTACTTCCGGAGGATGACCTTCTGCAGCAACCAAATTTGCAAGACGGCCTTGTCCAATCAGATAAACTCGCTTTCCATTCTTTAATGTGCATTCATCAAGATTTGGTCGCACTTCTTTTACAGATTTTGAAGATTTTAACAGAAACTTGCTATCAATTTCAACATCAAAGTGACCCACATTGCTCATAATGGCACCATCTTTCATTTTTAGGATGTGCTCTTTTCTAATCACACTGGTCATTCCAGTACAAGTGATGAACATGTCTCCAATCTTTGCAGCTTCACTCATTGGCATTACTTCAAACCCATCCATGTGAGCTTCTAAAGCCTTGATAGGATCAACTTCAGTTACAATTACTTTGGAACCCATTCCATTACATCTGGATGCGACACCGCGTCCTACCCAACCATATCCGACAACGACAACGCGTTTTGATGCCATAAGGAGGTTCATTGCACGAAGGTACCCATCTATTGTACTCTGACCAGTCCCATATCGATTATCAAACATGTGTTTTGTGTATGCCTCATTAACTAAAATAACAGGATATCGTAATTTTCCCTGGTTTTCTACAGCTCTTATTCTGGTGACCCCTGCAGTCGTTTCTTCAGTCGCACCAAGAATCTCCATGTCTTTGAATCGTTTATCAAAATGAGCCTTGATGTTCATGTCAGCGCCATCATCAGTGAGAATTGTCGGTTTGTGTTTCAGAACCTGGTCTATGCACCAATCATAATCTTTAACGGATTGTCCATGCCAAGAATAGACATTGATTCCTTGAGATGCCAAAAACGCAGCAATGTCATCTTGAGTTGTCAGAGGGTTGCCACCACAACATGCAACTTTGGCGCCCAACTCTTTAGCACCCATCAGTAAAACGGATGTCTCTTTGGTAATGTGAAGACAAAATCCAAGTGTGATTCCCTTTAGAGGTTTTGATTTTTTATACCGACTAATAGTATTATCAAGAATTTGCATATGAGATCGAGCCCATTCATAAGATAACTTACCTTCTTTGATCAATTTTGGACCAGACTTTACTTTACTCAATAGAACAAACCAATTTCTAGAGTATAAAATTCTATCATGCGAATGTAAATAAATGACAAAAACATCAGAAGTTTATTGACTTGGAAGAAAATTGCAGATAAAGGTGCAGTATCTGCAGGCAAAGGCAAAGCTTTCAAAGTTGATGGAAAACAAATTGCAATCTTTAATCAAGACGGATATCATGCAATGGATGATCTCTGCGTGCACCAAGACGGATCCATCGCACCAGGAAAATTAGAGGGTGATATCGTAGAATGCCCGTTACATTTTTGGCATTACAACATCAAAACAGGGGAATTAACAGACTATCTCAAAGATGTAAAACTTGAAACATATCCAGTACA
The DNA here is from genome assembly GCA_905479565.1 of uncultured Candidatus Nitrosopumilus sp. Lineage (GTDB taxonomy): Archaea > Thermoproteota > Nitrososphaeria > Nitrososphaerales > Nitrosopumilaceae > Nitrosopumilus. Next base: position 8,633 of record CAJQMY010000047.1, on the reverse strand, counting down.
AGCCAGAGATGACGGAATCTATATCGATATTTAAAATAAAAAATTACCAATCATTGCAAAAAACAATTTTTAATTTTATGTAAAATGAGGAAGCAAATTTCCATCCATTATGCCAGGTATGGGCCATTGTGAGCACAAATTATTCTGTAATGGCCATATACAAAATTAGCATATCGAACGATGCGGGTTCAAAATAAACTTGCCAAGATTAAACATCGCGCATAAGTTTTATTCGCACATATTCCCAAAAAGAATTGTTGAACCAAAGCATCATAGATGAAATCAAAAACCAAGATTATGACGCAATTATCGAGACAATAGAAGGTTTCCTAGAAAAGCAAATAGGCAAAACGCAATCCAAGGGAGTCATAATGGGATTAAGCGGAGGGATAGACTCGGCAGTCATAGCTTACATCTGCAAGAGAAAACTAAAAGAAAAAACGCTCGCACTAATTATGCCAGACACGACAATCACTCCAAAATCAGAAACAGATGACGCTCTCAAAATGATTGCGTTGACAGGAATAGAGTACAAGCTAATCGACATAAAACCAATCATAAACGAATATTCAATGTACTTGGAACCAAATGAAAAAGCAAGGGGAAACCTTAGAGCGAGAGTTAGAACGAACATGCTATACTATTATGCAAATCTAAAAAATTATCTTGTACTAGGTTCAAGTGACAAAAGCGAATTCAACATAGGATATTTTACAAAGTTTGGGGATGGCGCATCAGATGTTACACCGATTGTTTCTCTTTACAAATTACAAGTAAGAGAAATTGCCAAGCGCTTGGGAGTTCCAGACAACATAATTGTCAAAAAAAGCAGCCCCCATCTTTGGAAAGATCATGAAGCAGAAGAGGAATTAGGAATACCGTACGAAAAGATAGATTCTATTTTGTATTGCATGATTGACAAAAAATTACCAGTGGATGAAATAGAGCAAAAAACACAGATACCGAAGGGAACCATAGAAAAAATTCAACAATTGCACATAAACAGTGAACATAAAAGATCAATTTCCCAAAAACCAAGCAGAGAATAAAATGAAGCTGCTAGACACACTTTCAAAAGCAGAGCAAGAAGTAGATGTTTCAAAAAAGGTCAAAATCTATCTTTGCGGAGTCACAGTGTATGATGAATCCCATATCGGTCATGCCAGAACAATCATAGTTTTTGACGTGCTTAGAAAATATCTCGAAGACAATGGGATTGAAATTGAATTCATTCAGAATTTTACAGACGTTGATGACAAAATAATCAACAAAGCAAATTCTGAAAACAAAACCGCAGAGGAAATCAGTACAAAATACATTGAGAACTATTTTACTGATTTTGACGGATTGAACGTGAAACGCGTAACCAACTATCCAAAAGCAACAGAGCATATTGAGGACATCATTGAATTCATTGAAAAATTAATTGTAAAAGATGTCGCATATGCAACAAAAAATGGAGTTTATTTTTCAGTCTCAAAATTTTCAGAGTATGGGAAACTATCTAAAAAGAAGATAGACGAACTTCAGTCAGGATCCAGAATTGAAATTGACGAGCAGAAAAAAGATCCACTGGATTTTGCAGTATGGAAATTATCAGATATGGAACCAACATGGGAAAGTCCATGGGGGAATGGCAGACCTGGATGGCATATCGAATGCTCGGCCATGAGCATAAAGTATCTGGGAGAAAATTTTGACATTCATGGTGGAGGTCGTGATCTAATTTTCCCTCACCATGAGAATGAAATCGCACAATCCGAATCCTGTACAGGGGTTCAATTTGCAAAAATTTGGATGCATGTCGGAATGGTCACAATAGATGGCGAGAAAATGTCAAAGTCAATCGGAAATGTGAAATCAATCAAGCACGTATTAGAGAACTGGGGACCCAACATCATCAGGTTATTCTGCTTGTCGGGGCATTATTCCAAACCAATAGACTATTCAGAAGAATTGCTGATGAGGGAACTTGTAAAATGGAATCAGATTAGATTGGCATACTATGAACTAATGCAGATCAGAGATTTTGAGCCTGAAAACGGCCCAGAATCAGACAAACAAAGGCAATCTGAGGAAGAAAAGGAAACCATCGAAATCAAAGAAGTAAATGAAATAATCATCAAAGAAGGAGAAAACTTTGACTCGGCATTAGAGCAGAACATGAATACGCATCTGGCACTGCAAGCGTTTTACAACATAGTTTCATTTTGTCTAGCCAATGAAAACAAGATGACAGAAGAAGCTGCAGCACACATCCTTCCAGAAATGAAACGGATGATGAAGGTTTTGGGATTGGTTCTGCCAGAAATTGATTCCGAAAAAATAATCGAAATCAATCAATTGATTAAACTAAGAAACGAGTACAGAAGCAAAGCTAAAGAAAATAAAAATTACTATAAAGACGCAGACAACATTAGAGACAAACTAAACGGATTAAACATCGAGACAAGTGACAGAGTAACCAAAACAGTTTGGATGTACAAAGAAAACATTAAACAAAAAAATTAGTGCATACTAATTAGTACGTACTAACTATTTTTGCGCCTAAAAAAATTAGGAGAGTCTAATTAGGATGATCTAATTTTCAATGTGTTTAATAGAAGAAAAAGACAATACAGTACATGAACGCATGGAACAAGTTTTGGCAGTGGTATGAAAATAAAATTTTAGGAAGTGTGATTCTAATTGCAATCATACAGTTCATTCAGATTCCACACATGGTATGGAATGCAGACATCATGTTAGAAGCAGGGATTGTATCAAGAGTTCATCCAGTAATCGATTGGTTCTTGTACGGAGTTGACCTGATTGAAATCATTTCAATCATCAATGTCGGAATGATAATGTTCAGTTTGATTAAAAAGAAAAGACAAGAAAAAAAACAAATTCAAAAAACAGCCTAGTCTTTTGTTTTCCAAACTATTTGCGTGAATGAAATTTCAATGCATGACTTGCCCAACACACATTTTAAAACAATAAGCTTCCAAGATACACAATTCCTCACGTGAACAATACGCTAAACAAATTCATGGTTAAGAAGTCCATAAAATCTAGTCAACTTCCAACATCATATCTATTAAAAAAAGGTACATTACATGTCTAAAATAAGATCTTTGAAAATACGAAATATGTCTAAAATGAAACTAAATTAGGCGTGAAAACAGATGTCTAAAATTATTTCAAATGTTTACGTAATGTTTCATGTACAACTACAGAGAAACTTACTGATTTTACAAATTCCTTGATTAATTTTGCTTGTCTATCATGTAATTTCTTTATGAGATCATCATCAATAGTCATTGTTACTCTTTTAGTCAACATCAGCCTCCTTAAGGGAGGGTTTTGTGTGAGATGTAATTCTCTTTTAACTTGGTTTATGTTTTCCTGTAACGATATAGTTGATAGCGTCACTCATGAAAACTGCATGATCCCCAATTCTTTCAAGATAACGTAAGAGCAAAGCTTCAGCTAGAGCACATTTGGTATTATTAGATTCAATTAGTTGGGGCAATCTTTCTTTGTAGATTTTATCTATGAATGTTTCATCTTCTTGAATTTTTACAGCCTTTCTAACATCTAATTCTGCAAAAGAGAGAACAGCTTCTTTTATCATGTGTTTTACTTTTTTTGTTATTTCAATGAGAGATTCATTTGTACATTCAGAAATATCTCCAAACAAATCTCTTACTTGGGTTATATCATAAGCATATCTCCCAAATCTTGAAAATGCATAAGAAATCTCAGTTGAAGAACGAATCAGTCTAAAATCATCTGCAACAGGTTGGTATTTTAGCAACATATCAAAAATCAAGTCTTCAACTTCAAAATACTTGTTACGAATTGAATCAGATAATTCATGAACTTCATCGTTAGTGTTTTTCCCTTCAAGATACGAGTCAACTGCCAATGATACACATGCAATTGCCATACTCCCATCTCAGTCATTATTTGAGATAATTTTTCAAGCGAAGGATCAATTAATCTGGTCATCATCCAAATTGCCCCTGAACATATTTTGCAGTCAAGTCATTTTTTGGATCAGTGAATAGTTTCTTTGTTTCTCTAAATTCTACCAAATCCCCCAGATACATGAAACCAGTATAATCAGATACACGAACTGCCTGTTGCATGTTATGTGTAACTATGATAATTGTGAATTCTTTTTTTAGCTCAGCAATTGTTTCTTCAATTTTCTGGGTTGCTATGGGATCTAATGCAGATGCAGGTTCATCCATTAAGAGAACTTCAGGCTGAATAGCAAGTGCTCTTGCAATACACAATCGTTGTTGTTGCCCACCAGATAGTTCTACTGCAGGCTTTTTGAGGTCGTCTTTTACCTCATTCCAAAGATAAGCCATTTTGAGGGTGTCCTCTACAATTTCATTAAGAATTTTCTTGTCTCGAACTCCATTTAACCTCAATCCTGCTGTGACATTATCAAAAATAGACATTGTTGGAAAAGGATTTGGTTTTTGGAAAACCATTCCAACTTTTCTTCTATGATAAATTGGATCAATCTCTTTTGAATAAAGATCAATACCATCAATCATCACTTTACCTTCAACTTCAGCATTCTTTGTCATGTCATGCATTCTGTTTAGACATCGAAGAAATGTAGTCTTTCCACATCCAGATGGCCCGATAAGTGCAGTTACAGATTTTTCTTTAAACTTCATTGTAATATCTTTGACTGCAGGTTTATCACCATAAGAAATTGTTACATTCTCTGCAATCATTTTGAATTTATCTACAACGATTGGAATGTTTTGAGATGAAGAAATTTGCGTTTCAATTGCATTAGGTTTTGTAGCCATTGCAGTCACTTTCTCCCACCTATTTTTTCTTTGATCATTCTTCCGAAACGATATGTATCATATTTATTCAAAACTAAGGTTCGTACTCCAATATTGATTCCAATAATTATCAAAATCAAAACAAGAGCTGCTCCCCATCCTTGCATTTGAGCACTATCATAAGGTAGCAATGACAAACGCCAAATTCTCAAAGGTAATGCATCCATTGGAGTATCAAAGTTACTGAAAAACAAACTACTCCCAAGAATGGTCATGATTAATGGTGCAGTTTCACCACCAATTCTTGCAACAGATAACAATATCCCTGTAACTATCCCATTTTTAGCAGCTGCAATTACTATTCGCACGGTTACCACCCAATGTCTAAGACCTAGTGCCATTCCTGCTTCTCTGTAAGTTACTGGAACCATTTTGAGTGATTCCTCTGTAGTTCGAGCTACAATTGGAAACATTATCAGCGCTAATGCAAAAGCACCAGCCCATACAGAAAAGTGACCTAAAACTAAAACAATCACCAAGAATGCAAAAATTCCAAGTAAAATTGATGGGAATTCCATAAAGACATCGTTGAAGAATCGTATAGACTTTGCAAGTTTGTTATCTCCAAATTCAGACAAAAATATGCCTGACAAAACGCCTATAGGAACACCAATCATACTTGCCATGCCAATTACTATCAGGGTTCCCTGAATTGCAGGACCAATTCCCCCCTCACCTGAACCAATTGAACCAGGAACTTCAGTCAGAAACTCTATACTAATTGCAGTGATCCCATTTTTGAAAACTTCAACTAAGATACTGCCAAGTGGAATAATTACAATTATCACACAAGAAATTACAGTTAGACGAACTATTTTATCAACAAATAATCTTCTTTTAACATTTTGTTTGAATAGAGTCCTATACTCTTGTCGTTTGTTTACATTCATCAATTGTTTATTGCCCCCTCTTTTACTTTGAGCATTCTTGTGACAAGAAGATGTGCTACAACATTAATACAAATTGCAATTGCCAAAAGAATTAAACCCACTCCAATTAATGCTGGAAGATGTAATCCTGCAGGCGATGCTTCAACAAATTCATTAGCAATGATACTAGACATTGTTTGACTTGGCTTAAATAAAGAAGAAGGTATTGCGCTAGCTCCAGTAGCATTACCGATTAGCATGGTTACTGCCATGGTTTCTCCAACCGCTCTTCCAAGACCCAAAATTGATGCACCTATCAATCCTGTTTTAGAGTAAGGAAAGATGGCTAGCTTGAACATCTCCCATTTTGTTGCACCCAACATGTATGCAGCTTCTTTTTGTTGTTGAGGCACTGCCTTCATTACTTCTCGTGCAACGGATGAAACAGTAGGGATAATCATTATTGCAAGAATAATGCTTGCTGTGAAAATATCCAATCCAAATGGTGTTCCAGAAAAAAATCCAAACACTATCACCAAATGCTGAATGAAGCGGTGTTTCAATAAAATCCGTAAAATATTCTCTGAAAACATACAGACCCCAAAGACCGTAAATTATACTTGGAACAGCCGCTAAAAGTTCTACCAGAAATCCTAACGGTGCGCCTATTTTTGGAGGGGTATCAGAGACAAACATTGCAATGCCAATACTAAGAGGGACCCCAATTGCCATAGCCAAAGCAGCAGTCGTAAGCGTGCCTAGAATGTAGGGTAATGCACCAAAAGATTCTCTCCCTTCAACTGCATTCCAGTCAGTTCCAATTACAAACGAAAGTCCTTCTTTCTCCCAAATTGGATATGATTCAGAAATTAACTGAAATACCATCAGAGATATAATTATCAAAACAAATGTTCCCGCAATAGTTGCACCTAGCTTGAAAATATTATCAGAATTAATTTTCTGCTTATGTGGTACAACTAGTTTTTTCTTCACATGGTTGCAACAAAAATTATGAGTTATCTAGGAAATGATCATAAATTATGTAGGATATGACACAGATTTAGATCTATATAGACTATGTTCGGAAGTGGTATAACATCAAAAATACAACTAACATCATAGTTGCAAGCCATGTCAGAAATTAAACAAATAAGACGATTACAAGTAACTGGCGGTTCAACATACACCGGGTCATTACCAAAAACATGGATTGATGAGTTGCAACTAAAGAGAAATTCCAATGTCACCCTAGTAAAGAATCTTAATCATTCAATTACACTATTTCAAGAAGAATCAAACGAAAAAACTAATGCTACTGCACTAATTGGAAAAAATAATTCTAAAGAATCCATAAGGAGAAAGATTATTGCAATGTATCTTCCAGGATACAAAACTATCGAAATCAAAACTAAAGGAATAGAAATTTCTAGTGCACATAGGGGAGCAATTCGAGACTTGGTTAGAACCACTCTAATGGGCACTGAAATTATTGAATCAAGTTCAGAGAAAATAACATTACAAGTTTTAACACAACTTGCACAATTATCATTTGATGTTGCACTAAAAAGAATGTACATTACTGCAACAAACATGCATCAGGAATCTATTGAGGCATTAAATAAAAGAGATTCAGAACATGCTGAAGAAATAATTAAAATGGATGATGAGGTTGACAGATTCAGCCTATATTTGCTAAGAAATCTAAACTTATCATTAGAAGATGTACAAGTTTTGCTAGATTCTGGGCTCAAAAAACCATCAGATTGCCTGGGGTATAGAACAGTAGTAAAATGTGTTGAAAGGATTGCGGATCATGCAGGACTAGTGGCAAAGAAAATAAAATATCTTGATTCTCCAATAGATGGAAAAATTCTAAAAGAAATAGAGCAGATTAGCAAAGAATCATTAATTGTTTTTGAAAATTCCATCACAGCACTTTCCAAAAGAGATTATGATATGGCCGAAAACGTTGCATCAAGTGTGACCAAAGTAATAGAAAAAGAGAAAAAATTAATGAATTCCCTCAAACCAGATGGCAACATGGCCATAATAAAATTAATTTTAGAAGATATTAGAAGAACTGCTGAATATTCAAGAGATATTTCAGAAATTGTAATAGATGAAACAGTGCAAAGCGTCATTGAAGAATCTTAAAAAATAAAAAAAATTAGAAAAAATTAGACATTGAGAATACCTTGTTGAATGAGGTATTGTAATCCGTTGACATAGTCTTGATCAGATATCAATCCTTCAGACCACCACTTTGCATTATCTCTTATCCATTGTGGAATTTTCAAACCTGTACTAGCATCGGCCTCATAATTCCAAAGAGTTTCTCCACCATAGGTTACTTTTGATAATCCTTGTTTGCCCAATTCTGTTACTTTGTCAGCAAGTGGAACATATAGTAAACTTGATGAGAAGTCTTGACCATCAGTTATCATCCAATTAATAATATGGATGACGGCTTTTGCTTGTTCTTTGTTATTTGTTACAGATTTTAGATCATCATAAACTAGCAAATATGTAAAACTAGCAATAGGGTATGAGTCAGAACCTGGTGCATTTACAAGTGATACTCCGACCCAACTGTCTTCAGCTGCAGGCAAAGTATCAGCAACACCACTAGAGGCAGCAGAAATGCTATCTAAAGAGAGTTCAACGAATACAGATTTTTCAGCATTTTGAATTGATGCATAGCTCATCGATGTTTGAAATGCATAAGCGAGTTCAACATATCCAATTGAATATTCAGTAGACTTTACAATTGCTGCAACGCCTTCATTTCCTGCAGCAGCTAGACCCAAAGGCCATGGAACAGATTTTCCTTTTCCTATTTGTTCATCCCATGTTGAACTGATTGTAGTTAGATAATCAGTGAAAATGAAAGTAGTTCCAGAGCCATCTG
>CAJQMY010000046.1 GCA_905479565.1 uncultured Candidatus Nitrosopumilus sp. | reverse complement strand
TAGTTGTAACCACCAACATACCTCTATCATATGCAGGTAAATATTGTTGCTCCCAACTATTGTATTCATCTGTTTTTACTTTAAATCTTGGGGAGATTGCTCCACATTTTGTTATTTTTGCTAATAGTTTAATTTTAAATTTTCCGCCTCTTTTATCATCTATATGTTCAAACTCTCCAATGTATCCATCTTTTTGAAGCGTCTTTAGAACTTCAATGCCTAGTTTTGATGTTGGAAGTATGAGACAATCTGACTTTCTTCTGGTTTCGTTGTTGTAAAGTGTGACAAATAGATTTGCTAAGATGTTTGTTGCTGGCATGTTATCTCACTTATTTTTCCTGAACCCTAAAGATGTTGCTACTTCCCTGAAGCATCGTCTGCATAACATTAAATCATATTTTTGAATAACTGCTGTATAATCTCCGCATCTTTTGCACCATCTTGAACCTCTTCCAAAGTCATGCTTTTTTCTTCCAGTTGCTTCGTATGATCTGTCTTTCATTATGTTACGGTAACTCCAAATTCTTTTGTTAGATAATCCTTTGCCTCGTGACTTTTGATAATGTGCTTTTTTCCAACTCTTGCTTTATGCTTACTTCTGGTTCTAATTCCATATCCTGGTCTAGATAATGTGATTGAAATTCCTAGTCCTAAAATTCCAACTTGTGGATCATATTTTACTCCCGGGATGTCTATATGTTCATTAATTCCAAATGAAAAGTTTCCAAAATTATCAAATGACTTACCATTTACTATGTTACCTTTAGATTCAAGTAATCTTTTCAATAATGCTGTTGCATCATCACCGCGAATTGTTACGGCGACCCCTATCGGCTCTCCTTTTCTAACTCCCCAGTCTCTATGTGCCTCTTTTGCATTACGTGTGGAAGGTTTTTTCCCAGAAATTTGCTCTAGTGCAACTTTTGCAATACTGATTGCATCGCCTGATTTTCCTAAACCCATGTTTAGCACAACTTTATCTAAAGAAATTTTCTTCATTGGGGTTTCTGTTACTTGAGACATATGATCACTTTAGTTGAATTATTGGCTCCTCTTTTCCAATTGGCATAATGATATCTGCGGGAATTTCGATTTTTTTATCCCCTAATGTAACAATGACTCTTTTTGGTAGGATGAATGTTCCTTCTTCAATCGTTTCAATTTTTCCAATTTGACCCGCGTTATTTCCTCTCGTAACTAATCCTTGACAACCTATTTCTAACTTTATTACTTCAAGAATTTTTACCTCGGGAATCTGAATTAAACAAGTATCCCCAACACTTACTTTGGTATCTGAAATTATTGAACGCCCATCATGAAATCCGATTTGTAATTTCCCTTTGTTCAGTGTGGTTTTACTGGTAACTCTGACAATCTTTTTAGATTTTTCTGATTCATTGATTTTAATTGGTTCTAGTAGTTTCTTTTCGGTTGGAACTAGACGATAAATTTCTGGCATGCCTTTTAGTTCTACAACATCCATTAATCCGATTGCGTGGTGAAGTGATTTCCTTACAACTCCATCAATTTTTACACTTCCGGAGTAAATTGCAGCTTTTGCTTCTCTTAAACTGGTGACAATAGTTAGCATGTCTCTGAGGAATACTGCAGTTGGTATTGAATCGCTTTTTTTATGTGGGCCTGGTTTCACTGTGATTACAAATCTCTTATCTTTTCTGCCAATTCCCCAAAACTGTGGGGCCATTTGACGTTTGAGTTTCTTACTGCCTGCAATACTTACCATTATTTTTCATCTTCCTCTTTTTTGGCATTTTCTGCTCCTTTTGTTTCTTTAGGCACATTTTCGGTAGGCTCTGGTTTCGTTTCAATTTTTTCTATCTTTGATTGCTTTTTGGAATCCTTTCCTTCTAGTTTGGAAATTCTCCATTTGTCTTCCGTGCTAAGTGAAGTAACTACAAGATTAGATGTATGAATGTAAACGTCAAATTTGTCGCCCTTGGTTTTCTCTTTCTTTACTCCTTCGATTGCAACACTACTTTTTGGTATTGATACTTTGGATACTTTGCCATCTACGCCTTTGAATTCCCCTCTTTGTATTGTAACACTGTCTCCTTCAATCACTCTTACGCTTCTTTTACCATATTTTTTATGAAGATCTTTGGAAAGTGCACTTCCGAGCTGTTTGCTTTTAGTTTTGTGTGTTGCTTGATAAATCATCATATTGCGCATCTTAGTTGGTTTCATTTTATCATACCACCATTGATGCCAGGTTAGCTACTCTTGGCCATTTTTCTGTAGCTTCTGCTGCAACTGGTCCTTTGATGTCTGTTCCTTTAGTTTCTCCTTCTGGAGTGATAAGCACTGCTGCGTTATCTTCAAAACAAACTCTTACACCGTTTAATCTTCTAATTGCATATTTTTGCCTAATTATCACTGCACCGTAAACTTGTTTTCTTAACTCTGCAGGTCCTTTCTTGACTACGACATTACAAAAGTCTCCTACAGATGCTGATGCAAGTCTGGATGATCTTGTATGATGTCTTGGAACGTTGATTACTTCTAAAATTTTAGCGCCTGAATTATCTGCACATACAATATTTGCGCCGATTGGAATTACTTTGGTTACATATGGTCTGAATTCTTCTACGCCTTTACCTGCTTGCTTTGCCATTATGCTTTAACCTCCACAACAACATATGAGACTGATTTTGAAATTGGTCTGCATTCTGCAGTCAATACATGATCTCCTGTCTCAACATCAATACAACCTGGAACATGCGCGTGAATAGTGCTTGTACCTCTTGCATATCTCTTAAATTTGCTAAAGTAAATTGGTGCATCTTTTTGTAACGTGATGGTTTGCTTTGCTTTGCTTCCTGTAACTTTGCCATCAAATAATTTCCCTCTTATTGATAAACCGCCATGGAATGGACAATGCTTGTCTGCACATTCTCTTGTTGGTTCTTTAACTTTTAATCCTATATTTTGAGTCATGCTTTTCCTCCAATTCTATCAAATGGTCTTTTTGCAATTCTGTTACCCTCGACCACTATGTCCTTACCTTCAATAGAAAATTTCCAACTATTGGTTGATTTTGCAATTGACTTTGAACCTCTTTCTGTGTTTATTGTGAACATCGATTTTGTTTCATCAATGATTCTTCCATTTAATCCTACTACTTGTGGGTTGGTAGATTGAATGATCTCAGTATCTAATCCGATAAATTCATGTGATGATATGTTGTCTGCAGTAATCATTTTTCTTTTCTCATTTCAGTTAGTCTAGTCAGCATTCTTGCAATGTCGTGTCGTAATGGTTTTAGCTTTCCACTTTCTTTCCTCAGTGTCCCTTTAGATCCGTCAATCCTAAGCTTGGCAAGTTCACTTCGTGACTCTTGAATTTTGCCTTTAAGATCTTTTTCGTTTAATTGTTTAATTGTCTTCATACTGAGTCTGGTCATTTCAATTTGGCCTCCTCTTCTTCTAATGTTTCAAGCGTTTCCATTTTCTTTGATTCAAGTGCAATTCTTTCGGATTCTGATTTTGCATCATCTTTCTTGCCTTTTACTTTGACGACTTCTATTTTGGACCCTTCAATTTCTATTTCCTCAACTTTAATTTTGTCTTCTTTGGTTTGCTTTGTTTTCATTGCTTTTTCAGTTCTCATTTCAAATTCTGGAATTAGTTTTTCTTTTTTTGCAATTCTGATTCTGACTCCGATTAATCCCATTGCTGTTTTTACATGCGCAATGTCTTCATCGACTATGATTTCAGCATGATGTCCTGCTCTTGGTAAAATTCCTTGTGTGTGTTTCTCAAATGCTGAACGGTCACCTCTGAGTTTTCCTGAAATTGTAATTTGAACACCCATTGCACCTCCTTCCATTATTTGTTTAAGCGTCCACATGGTTGCTCTTCTAAATGCAGTTCCTCTTTCCAAATGTGATGCCATTCTGTTACACATTACACTTGGTGCTAGTTCTGGTTTTTCAATTTCAACTACTGAAATTTGTGGATTTTTTAGTCCAAAGTCTGTTGCAAGTTTATCGGTAAGTGCTCTAATCCCTGAACCTTTTCTTCCAATCACGATTCCGGGTCTTGTCACATGTAATGCAATTTTAGTACCTACAGGAGTTTTTGATATTTCTGCATGAGAGAAACCTGCATCTTTGATTGCTTCTCTAAGATAGTCTTTGAGTAACATCATGTTATAGTTGTCTTTAATTACGTTTTTTACAGCTGACATTTTTAAATCTCCTTTGCCACCAGTTCTACATGAGTTAATACGTTGTTCTTTGGAGTTGCCCTTCCCATTGCTCTTGGTATGAATCTTTTCACAACCACTCCTTTGTGAACAGTTGCGTTTACAATTCTTAATCTATCCAAGTCCATTCCTTTGTATTCTGCATTTGATTCCAAATTATCTAACACTTTGATGAACTCTTTTGCAGTTTTTTGTGGATAACGTCCTGACATTACTCCTGGGTCTGGTCTGTGTCCGACTTGGTTTTTGTATCTTCCAAATGGAACTGCTCTTTTTTTGTTAATTACGGCAATGAGGTATTCTCTTGCTTTTTCAATTGATAATCCTTTAATTGAAACTGCAACTTCACGTGCATGCTTATGTGAAATATCTTTTTCACGTAGTGAGGAACATACATGTCTAGTTGGGTCATAGTTTTGGAAAGCATAATCGAATCTACTCATAACAATCACTTTAATGGCACGTAAAGGCTGGATCTTGATGCGCCAACACCTGGGGCACCATGTGAAACCTTTTTGTTCGTTATTACATATTCTCCTAAATAATGTCCGATCATTTCAGTTGTTATTGTAACTGGTTGGAATTCCTTTCCGGAGAATGTATTTACTGTAACTCCTACCATGTATGGTAGGACAATCAAATCCCTTACGTGAGTCTTGATGGGATTTTTTAGTTTGCCTGCTTTTGCATTTTTAATTTCTTCGATTAATTTTCTTTTTCCATCCGTGATTCCTCTGGTAAGTGATCGTCTTTGTCTGGAATTAAATAATAAGAATAATTTTTCTAGTGATAAACTATCTAGTTCCTCTTTTGGAATGCCTCTGTATAAAAATTCTTTAACCATCTATATTCTCCTCTGTTAGTGTTCGAGTTTTATGTTCCATATTATAGCATTCCTATCTTTGTTGCCAAATCCCTGGCTTTTTCGGTACTTTCAAACTGAACAAATGCTTTTTTGCCGTAAATTGTTCTTGCAGTGTTTACTTTTTTGACATTTTGTTTGTAGAGTGTCTTTACTGCTTCTGAAATTTCTGACTTGTTTGCAGATATTTCCACTATGAAACAAATCTTACTTTCATTCTCTACCATTGCAAAAGTTTTTTCCGTAATGTATGGCTTTATGATGATTTTCATTGCTTGATCTATGTTCATTGTGTTTTCACCATTACTTCGAGATGTGTTGATTTTATTTTTCCAATCTCTTCTATTGCAGATTTGGAATATACTGTTAGTCTAATTGGATCAGACCCTGGAGCTAAATCTAATACGCTCAAGTCTTTGACATTTCTTACTTCTACTCCGGGTAATGCGCCTGTTGCCTGTGAAAGATTGGTTGAATTTGTAGTTACAAACAAAACGCTCTTGCCTACTTTTTTGGTTCTGCCTCTAAGTCTTGATTGTCCGGATCTTGGTTTCCTTGTGTTTAATCTTTCAACATCTTGTGATAATTTCAAAGCGTCTAAAATTTTGGTAATTTCGCTTGTTTTGGTGATTGATTCGATGTCATCTGATACTATAATTGGAAATGACTCTATTCCTTTGATTTTGTGGCCTCTTAATTCAACGAGATTTTTTGATGCTGTTGCTGCAATTGCAGAACATAATGCTAGTTTATTCTCTTTTTTGTTCAATTTCTTGTAAATTACCTTCTCTACAATTGGTGGATGTGCTTGTCTTCCTCCTCTGGTAGATGCGACTTCAGCTCCTTGACCTTGTCTTCCACCTCCGCCGCCTTGCATTCTTGCAACACGAGATACGCCTTGGCCTGTTGGGGGATCATTGGAATCTGCAACTACATCCATACCTGCCATTGGTTTTCTTCCTTGTCTTTGGAATTTATGAGATGTTAAATTGGTAACAGCTTTGTGAATTAAGTCTCTTCTGTATGGAGTTGAAAAGATTATTGGTAATTCAATTTCTGTATCTTTGGTTCCAGTTGTTGTGTAGGTTGCTGTCTTCATTATACTACGACCTCCAAGATGTTAGGTTTATTGACTTTAACTGGTGCGTTTCTGATTTGGCTTCTAAGTTTGATTAATCTCTTGTAAGTTCCTGGAACCGATCCTTTCAGAATGACAAAATCCCCTTTGACCAAACCAAAGTGTTTGTATCCCCCATCTGGGTTAATTTTAATTTCATCTGATTCAGTGTTGCCCATGATCATGATTCGTTTGTCATATTCTACTCTTTGATGGAATCCCGTCTGTCCTGATCTTGGAACTGTATACATGACGCTTTGCGGTGAGATAGGACCTAACGAACCAACTTCTCTAACTGTTTTTCTTGATTTGTGTTGTTTCTTTTTTACACCCCATCTTCTCATAGTACCTTGCCATCCGTGACCTTTGGTAATTGCTGCAACATCTACCGTTGAACCTGTTTCGAAAATTTGATCAATTTT
>CAJQMY010000045.1 GCA_905479565.1 uncultured Candidatus Nitrosopumilus sp. | reverse complement strand
TTTCCCCCATTTTGTATACTTCATCTAATAGTGATTCTCGTAAAACTAGTGGGCTGTTCCCTATTACGTTGAATGATGGTACTTTATCTGATTTTAGTTGCGCTGCAGCTGGAATTCTTCCCAACCCTTCAATATCTGATTCGTGTCTTTGATCAACACCAAAAAATTCCAACTCTCCTTTTAGTGGAGAATAGAAAAATGTCAAGTAAGCTAAAACCCCTGCAGCATATTCTTGAATGTAAAGTGTTTCGTCCTTGGAAATTATTCCTTCGGAAATTAATTGGTTTCTTTTAGTATTGTAATCATCTTCATTAGCTGCCATAAAGTAACCCTTTCCACCTGCAGCCCCTTGTCTTTTTACAATGACTAATTTTTCAATATCTTTGGGTTCTGTAACTGGCTTTGGCATTGGGAGTTTTGCCTCTCTCATCAACTTCTCTTTCATCTCTCTGTCTGATTCCCATCTCAGAATCCATTTGTTACCAAAGACGGGCGTTTTGATTGATTCAATTTCTTCAGAACTCATTTGTGCTACTAGTGTGCCGTGAGGAATCAATACTGCATTATTTTCTTCAAGTATTCTTTGACATTTTTGATCTAATACTTCTTTGAATGAATCAACAATTATCGTTTCATCAATGAATGGAAATCTTTTGTATAATTTTTCACGTTTTTTTTCACATACCAGAATTGTTTTTAGTCCTTCATCTTTTGCTCCTTTTAGAACCTGTAATGAACAGTGAGAACCTAAAGTTGCTATGGATGTCATTATGATGCTTTGGTCACTACTTTGTACTTTATGAACTATGTGCGGATGTGACATACTGGAATACTTCATCAATTAATTCTACACTTAGTTCAGATTTTATATCCTCGGGAATTACCTTTAGTACAAAATCATACATTGTCGTGTTTTTTGGTAATTCGTCTCTTTCTTGAAGTAGTGAGAATACTGCAATCCCATTAGAAATTATTGCTATGATCTTTTCCTTATCTGACAGTGACATGAATATCTTAGAATTTGCTATAATTTAATCTAAATCCGGTATTGTTCTAGAGTAATGATTTTTTAAGTTCTGGATTTTGGAGAATTTGTACTAGTCCTGAATCTTGTTCAAGTATTTTTAAATCTATGTTGATATTGTGTGGTTCCCCTTTCTCTTCTTCAACTTGTTGTGACGCATAATATCCCACAAAAGCCCCGACAATTACAAACATTGCAATTACTAAAGCCATCAATATCATCATGTTTTTTGTGGAATTTTAACTGGCTATAAGCATTATGAAAATTAAAAAAATGGTTCATTATTTTATATTGTAATTAATCACAGACTTCATTTTAGGCGAATTTTGTTGATAAAAACAAGCGTATTGATGAGTTTGAAAAATAATTTGAAGTAATTTACAAAAGAGATTATGGTTTGTCTGTAAAAAGAGAAAGCCTCCATTCTGGGCGTGAAAATGCACGGTGACTTAAGTGATGAATAAGATAGTTTTTTTAGAATATGTGGATTAAATGTCATTCTTAAGAATGACTATTTTTAGATTCCTATCATGGTGTGTGACATTACATATTTAATCGGAACAAGTAGCTCCGTGTAAAATTTACCCATCTGTTCATTCCATGGTAGGACCATTTGCCTGTAAGTCAATATGAAGTTCTTTCCCAAAATTTCTAAGCGTTTTATACGCATTTTCATTTTTTGATATGTATTCAAGTCCTTCTATAGTTGTATATGTTATACTCCTCCATCCTTTGAATATAATCTACTTTGCAGCGCATATGCGGATCCTTCAAAGTCAAATGAAAATAGTCCTAATTTCTTTGAATCAATGTCTAATTTCTTTCTGGTACATACTAAATCAGTATACATTATGACGGTGTCATTTTCAAGATTATTTTTTATAATAAAAACTAAGATGTTTTTTTATATTAGGAATTGGAATAGGCAGACGAAATAGGATGACAACTTGTAAATTTCATTATCTGACCTATTCCAATAATTGATCTCGTAACTAAGGTGAATATGATAAATTATTTGAAAATATCTATGTTTTTGCGGCATGGTTTTTTATTAAATATTTTGTAATTTCATAACGCTAAATTAATTAAATTACGTAACAGCTTTATTGTGATATGGTTTCTAGTGAATTATTTTATAATGTGCATATTGGAAATTTGGAATCATATAAGCTGTATACTAGGCCAACTGCTCATCGGCTTTACGGCTCAACTTATTTACATACTGCATCCTCCTCGTCACCCAAACATAAAAAAATGTACAACAAATTCTAGAAATTTTAGCGTTGAATGGTTCCTTGACTACTTGGAATATGGCTCAAATCAAATTTGCAGGAGATCTATCTCGAACAAAAACTAAAGAAAAAGAATATCGACGATTATTAGTTGGAAGAATCGATCGAGGAAAGTCTTCCGATGGTATTTTACAGATTGGCTTGGTAATGAAGGATGGGAAAAGCTACAAAAGATATCCTGGTGATAAGTATAGGTTGACTCTACATGGCGTGTTGTACTGTCTAGATGTTTTGAATCTGACAAAAAATCAGATGGATATCATGGCATCAAAATATTCCCATATTTTGCCAAAAGTTTTTGGTAAGTGGGAATACTTAAAATCCGTAATAGGAGATGACGTTTACAAACTTCAAATTTTATCCAAAGGATTATTGTTAAATAATTTAGAAATTGCACTAAGAATAAATCCGCCTATGTACGAATTAATGTCATATTTAATTATAAAATATAAAAAAAATTTTGAATATGCTACGGAAGAAGATCTAGCTAATCAAATTTCATTGTGGTTCTATACAAATTTACTTTATAATAAGAACATCATTTTAAAAAAAACATCTCTAACATTAAGCTTCAAAAAGTTTTAGATATGGATAACGACATACGGAAATGGTATGCAGAATTTTGCAAAGAATCAAAACTATACTATAAAAAAAGTTTAGATAATATCTTGATGATTGATTTGGATTAATTGGTCAAGCATATTTTTGAATTATTTTTATAATTTGTTCGAATTGAATTGGTTTGTGTAATAAATCCAGTAATCCTCTTTCTTTTGCCTTTTCTGTTTTTTTATTGTCAATAGAAAATGCAGTTATGAATATTATTTTTGCATTTGAATCATGTTTTTTAATATTGAAAAATGTCTCATAACCATTCAATAATGGCATTCGAATATCTAAAAATGCTATATCTGGATTATGTTTTTTATACATGTCCACTGCTTCTACTCCATTGTGAGCAGTTATTACCTCGTATCCTTCATCTAACAGCATATATTGAGTAGATTCTAAAACATCCAGATCATCGTCTGCAATTAAAATTGTTTTATTTTCTATCATTATCACAATTCTCTTAATCTACAGTTTATCTATTTCTATTAGTTCATTAATTTTTGATTGGGATTACAATTTTAAAAATAACCGGATTGGATGTAGCTGTTATAGTTCCCCCATGTTGTTCTATGATATTTTTACAACTTACTAAACCCAGACCTGTACCTTTTTCTTTAGTAGAGAATAGCGGTTCAAATATTCTTGACAATGTGGCTTCATTGATGTTAGGACCTGTATTTTCAAACTCAATGATTGCTGTGTTCTGTATTTGCGAAATTGTTATTTTTATTTGACCTTTGTTACCGCCAATTGCCTGAATTGCATTCAATAAAATGTTACTGAATACAGATTCTATTTTTTCTGGATCGCATCCTATTATCAAGTCGTTTTTGGGAAGTATGATTTCAATCATTTCAGGTATTTTCAACACATCCATGGTAAATTGAAGAATTTTTAGCAGTGATGCTTGTATAAATTTAATTTGTGTTACGTTAATGTAGTTAAGTACATCATCTACTTGATGTGATATCCTTGCGATTCCTCTGTCAATTCTACTAGTTTCTCTGACAATAATCTCATTGTTAATGGGTTGTCTCTTAATGATCTCTGCAGAATTTTTAATAACATATAACGGATTTTTAATATCATGTGCAATTTGGGCAGCTAACATGCCGATAGTGTTAATTCGTTCATTTCTTAGTTGAGTTTTAGAATCTTCTAGTTCTTCTTCAATTTTCATCTTTTTTTTCAGTGATTCAATCATGTGATTAAATGAATTTGAAAGCTGGTTTAATTCATCATTTGTCTTAACGTTTGATTTAACATTAAGATTTCCATTTGCTATTTGATTTGAAATATTAACAATTTCATTAATTGGTTTTGCAATAGTCTTTGAAAAAAAATGGCTATCAATACAATTGATACACTAATTATGATAAATACAAAAATCATTACAAATAAGCTAAATTGCAGTGATACAAATACCTCGTCTTTGTTAATACTTGCAGCAATTCCCCAGTCCGTATCTTCAATATATCCTGTGGCTGCTAAAACTGATTCATTTTTTAAATTTGTAAGATTCAAAAAGTGATCTTCGTTTTTCATCATAGCTTGTATTATGGGAATAGTGTCTTTTTCCATCGATATTGTTCTTTTTTGAATCATTTCTTCTTCTTCTAAAATAGGGTATATTAACAAAATTTCATTTTTGGAAATTTTTTTAGCAATTGATAATTCTCCTGTTTTGCCTAAAGCATTTACATTAATATCTTCAAAAATATTTTGATATTTAAATTCAACAAAAATTATTCCAATCTTATTTGTACCAGTTGTCATTGGTTTAGAAAATAGTATTACAGGATTTCCTTCGTTTGTGAAAATAAAATCTATGTTTATGTGTTCCGAGTTTTTTACTTCATTAAATCGTTCGTAGGTTTGAATTTCATTGATCTCTGCGGTCTTCGACGATGTTAATATTTTACCGTCTGAGTTCGTAATGTATATCTTAGAAGCTCCATTAAGATCATTTTGTATTTTGATTAGTATGTCATTCAGTTTTTCTTGATTTTCAGATGTTTGAAAATTATTATGATCTTGTACTAATTGTAATAGTTCAATTTTGTTAGATATCAAGTTTAATTCTGTGAAATGAGTGTTAATCTTGTTACTAATGTTTTCTTTTTCTTTTGCGACAAAGAATTTTAAATTATTTATGGTATGTTCTACTATTATTCTTTCATTGTCATAATAACTGATTACCCCTACAAGAGAAAAAGGAATAATTGATACGCCCAACAACAACAGAAATATTTTCAATCTAAATTTCAATATGTATCAAAACATTACTGAATTGTTCTTAAATATGTCTTAGTTTTAATTCTAAAAATTCCAATCATCGATATTTGGTCACCATATTTGTACTGTGTTGATATCTTCTACACTGCATGATTAATTTTATGTGAAACAAAACCATGCCGCAAACAAATAACTATTTTTTTATCAAAAACAAGAGGATAGTTTTTAGAAATTGATACAAAATCGCCTCTACCCCATATCGCTTCTAGGTATTATGATGTTGTTTGGCGTATTTATTGGAGTCACTTCTGAATTCGCATTTGCGGAAGTTGAAACTGATAAATCCATTTACTTCAAAGATGAACCTGTCGTGATTTCTGGCACCATTAATTTTCAGGATGATAAAAGAGTAAACATAGTAGAAATTGACATCACTAATTTCAATACTAATAATGCTGTTGTACACAACTATATCCCAATTGATGATGATAATTCATTTTTTAGATCATATGATTCCACTGCATGGGCGCCTGGTGAATATCAAGTGACAATTAATTACAATGAAGTTGAAGAGACGACAGAATTTGAGATCTCCGATTCATACTCTTCTTCCTCGCCATCTGACAATAATAACGATGAATTTGATAGTAAATATTCTAACAATACCTCTCACCAGCAGGAATCATCCGCTACATTTTCAACCCTCTCGGATGTACCATCATCTCCTACTGATCTAAAAGCTGATGTTGTATCCTCAACACAAATTGATTTATCTTGGTCTGCTCCTGATGATGATTCTTCAATAGTTGGGTATAAAATAGAGTATCGAGTTAATACCATTCCAACATATTCTGTAGTGGCAAATATAAACAGTGATACAGACATGACTTATTCTCATGCCAACCTAACTTCAGATACTATCCATACCTATAGGATCTTTGCAATAAACTCTGTAGGAGAAAGTGAGCCTTCTAGCAACATTACTGTAAAAACATTCAAAAATGAAAACAGCCGTATATTTGCATCAAACACTAGTATAGAAGATACAGATACGCCTACTAATGTTGTGGCAAAGGCAGTATCTTCAACATCAGTTGAGATAAGCTGGGATCCTCCAACTCAAACATATGGTCAAACAATTCAAAGCTATGTGATAAAACAAGAAATAGTGACAAATGTATACGATGAAATTGCCAGCACTTCTGGCTCCAATACAAAATACACAATATCTGATTTAAATACAGATGAAACATATACATTTGTAGTAGTAGCTGATTATGTGTTAGGCTCTAGCGATACATCTGAAAAAGTTATTGTGACATTAATTTCATCATTTGATAGTGGTGATTAAAACAGCAATAATGAATCACAAGACAAGGATGATTTTTCTATAATGCCAGATAATGTGCCAGATAGTCCTACCAATTTAGAAGCTAAACCCATATCTTCAACACAAATAGATCTATCCTGGTCTGCACCCGAAAATGATACCTCCATAACGGGTTACAAAGTTGAGGTAAAAACAATTGATGGTGAATCCTATTCTACTGTAGTTGATAATACTGAAAGTATGGATACAGTATATTCTCACACTGATTTAATACCTGAAATCACTTACATTTATCGTGTGTCTGCAATTAATGGAGTAGGAACAGGGGACCCATCAAACAATGGTCTTGCAAATACATTACCCTTAGATCCTGAAGATAGTAAAAATACGAATACTCAAAATGATTCAACTACGCAGGAAAACACTGATTATGATAATGCTAATACCGTATCATTTACAGTACCCAGTTCACCAGTAGAACTAAAATCTACTCCTGTATCTCAAAGTAGAATAGATCTGTCTTGGTCTGCACCACTTGATATTGGTTCATCTGCATTACTTGGATACAAAATTGAATCAAAAACAAGTAACGAGTTAGATTACTCTACATTAGTTACAAATACAGGAACTGCTTCTGTTAATACGTACTCTCACACTGGCCTTACAGCAGGATCAACTTATCAATATCGTATTTTTGCAATAAATTCTTTTGGTCAAAGTATTCCTTCTGATGTATCTGAGACAACAATAATTTCAAATAATGAGAATCAGATTAATCCTCAAGAACTGTATTCACTCTTACCAGTGAAAGTAACTCTAAGCACTGACAAGAATTCATATATTTCTAGTGATTCAATTGAAATATCAGGAATTATTACTGATTCAACTCAAAACATACCTCTGGGTTTGAGGATAATTTCTTCCAATGATGCTATTGTATATGTAAGGAGCATTTTCGCTAATGATGATAATACATTTAAAGTTATAATACCACCGGCGCAACATCAGTCGTCAGTTTGGCATGATGATGAATTCACAATTGAGGTAACTCATAATGGACGAGTTCAGACAACTACGACATTTGAAATTTGTAGTGAAAACATCCATCTTGAAACTTCAAAATCTACTTTTAACACTCAATTAGAATCTGAAACGGATGAACCACAACAACAATCTGAATCTTCATCATCACTTTTGAATGATTTTGTTACAACTACTTCAAATAATGAACTTGATATACTAAAGAGTCAAAATGTTGCATTACAATCTACTAATCAACAATTACAAGATGAGAATAACCAACTCAAAACACAAGTAAATGAATTAAATAAAAGAATAGAACAGTTAGACATCATTCTCCAAGAACAAATTCAAGTGATGATGGAGACTTTGGATGTACTAAATTATGAAAACTAACTATTTTAGAGTATTCTAATATATCATGTTTTGAATAATTATGACTTTAGAACGGAAACTTGGTGTTTTGAGTGCATGTGAAAAAAATTCTTTATTAAATTGTAAAAGATACTTTTGAAATGATACTTGTTTTTCTTGGCATCAGTTAATCTCTTGAATTTTCTGATTGATACCATAAATTATCTCCTCGTATATTTTTTGATCATGATTTTTCAAACGTATGCAGTAAGAATTCTGACAAGGTATAATTCTTGATCGATACCATGCCGCAAGAGATTCGGTGATCATATATTGTAATTTTTTATAATTATTTTTGTTATTCAAAGACCCCACAAAATCAGGCATTGTACGTTACGAAAGTAATGTCATCTCGGTTATGCAATGCCTGATTTTGTTTCTCATGTGTTTGTATATTACTATGTATCAGGATTTGAATTTTAAACTCAATTTTTCAAATATCTCATATTATATATTTTTTCTAATGAACTAAAAATTTCTGGGAAAAATTATCTGTAATGATGTCTTTCTTTAATATCGTGATGTACGTTACGTTTTTTGATTGACACAAAAAAGGAAAAAAATTAAATTAATATACAGAAAACGATAATTGGTAATGGAATTTTTAAATTATTCTAATTTATTTAGCATGTTCCATAAACAATTAAATTTTTGCATGATCAAACATAGATAAATTAAAATGAACCGAAACGATGCTCATTCTTCTTAACGTCAGTCAGTCTTCTAAATTATTTTAAATTTCTCGTTACATCTTGAGATCCTAGGCGTGTGATTGTTTGTTAAAATGAATTATAAAGTAAATTTGATTATGTAAAAATTAATTACACCATGATAGCTGGAATAAAGTAAATTATGATAGAAACAGAATTAGGAACTTTACGTAGATCTCACTATTCTAACGAAATTAACCCCTCTATGAATGGCACTCAAGTTACTGTGATGGGCTGGGTTTTGACAATTCGTGTACATGGAAATATCAACTTTGCTACATTACGTGATAAAAATGGTGATCTTTCTGTTGTTGCAAAAAAAGGAGATTGTCCCGATGATATTCGAGAAAAAATCTCTTCACTAAAAGCGCATTCCTCTATTGCAATTGTCGGCAATGTCAAAGCATCTGAAAAGGCATCTAGCGGTTATGAAATAATTCCAACTGAACTAAGAGTGTTCTCGAATGTTGAAAAAATCCCCCCCTTTGATCCTACCGTAAAAACTGTAAAAAATATCGATACTAGATTAGAGGTTAGGCCGATTGATCTTAGACGCGATATTTTACAGCATATTTTCAAAACTAGAAGTTTAGTTTTAAAATCAATTCGAGAATATTTTGCAAATCAAAATTTTGTCGAAATTAACACTCCTAAAATGATTGCAACCGCTACCGAGGGTGGCGCCGCATTATTTCCAATTTTCTATTACAACAAAGAAGCATTTTTGGCTCAGAGTCCCCAATTGTACAAAGAACAATTGACAATGAGTTTTGAAAAAGTCTTTGAGATTGCACCTATTTTTAGAGCAGAACCGTCTAGAACAAATCGTCATTTAGCTGAAGCAATTTCAATTGATTTGGAAGAGGCATTTGTTGATTACAATGATGTGATGAACAGGATTGAAGAAATCATAAGGGTCTCTATTCAAACTGTTGTTGACTATGTAAAAGATAATCCTGATTCAAATTTCCCTGCAATTCAAATTCCCGAAGCAATTCCCAGATATACTTATGATGACTTGATTGACAGAATGCAAAAGGCTGGTGCAAAGACAGAATGGGGGGATGATCTTTACCCATCAAATCTTAAAAAAATTGGTTTGGACGGATTTTATTTCATTACTGACTGGCCACTTGCACCAAAGCCATTTTACGTAAAAGACAGTAAATCAAATTCAAAAGTTTCTGAATCATTTGATTTGATGTATGGTGATTTAGAATTGTCTTCCGGTAGTACAAGAATTGAAAAACGTAATGAATTAGCTGAGAGAATGAAAAACAAAGGAATGAAAACAGACACATTTGAATACCACTTGGAGGCATTCGATTATGGCGTTCCTCCTCACGCTGGATGCGGAATAGGCCTGGAGAGACTAATTATGGCTTTGACTGGCACTGAGAATATTCGCGACACGACATTCTACCCGCGAGACGTAGATAGACTAACTCCATAGGTGTATGAAATGGTAACTGAAGAAGAAATTGAAAAAGTTTCAAAATTAATGAGAATTGGCATCGATGATCATAAAGAATATGTCGAAAAAGTTCATATGATGATTAATTTTTTTGACATTTTAGATTCTGCGGGAGTCGAATCTGAAGAAATTTCAATGCCTGAGATTCCAATTTCTAAATTAAGAGAAGATGAACATATTCCATTTGATGATAAATTAATAGAAAGACTCAATCACTACAAGGGAACATACGTCCGTGCACCAAAGATGTCTTCATGAATCTAAAAATATCTGCCCTTGATTACGTTCAGGAAGTAAAAACAGGAAATATTTCTGCAGAAGATTTTGTTGCAAATACTATTGAAAGAATTCAAAACGTGGATGATAAACTACATGCATTTTTATCTGTAAATGAGGATGCGATTAATCAAGCCCGAGCAATTGATAAAAAAATAAAATCTGGCGAAAAAGTGGGGGATTGTTTTGGAATGCCCATATCCATTAAGGATAACATGTGTATCAAAGATTCCAAAACTACTTGTGCATCTAAAATGCTTGAGAATTTTATTGCGCCATATGATGCAACTGTAATTGCAAAACTAAAACGACAAGATGCGATATTCGTTGGCAAAGTGAACATGGATGAGTTTGCTATGGGACTTACGACAGAGTTCAGCGCATATGGTCCAAGCAAGAATCCTTGGAATGTGGAGTATGTTTCTGGTGGCTCGTCTGGCGGCAGTGCTGTATCTGTTAGCGCATTAGAATGCGTGGCGTCTCTTGGCTCTGATACTGGCGGATCTGTGAGAAACCCTGCAAGTTTTTGTTCTGCTGTGGGTTACAAACCAACATATGGTTTGATTAGCAGATATGGCTTGATTTCATATGCCAATAGTATTGAACAGATTGGCCCCCTTACAAGAACTGTAAAAGATACTGCATTTATGCTGAATCTCATCACAGGAATTGATCCTAATGATGACACAACAATTGATAACAAAAATGAAGACTATCTATCAGGCATAGAATCCGGCATAGAAGGCAAAAAAATAGGCATAATCAAAGAGATGATCGGGGAGGGAATTGATCCTGCAGTATTATCTGCAACAAAAGATGCCATTGCAAAACTAGAGGGATTAGGGGCAACATGTGAGGAAATATCCCTTGACATGGTAAAATATTCTGTTGCAGCATACTATACTATTACTGCAACTGAAGCTGGCAGCAATCTGGCAAGATATGATAATCTCAGATATGGATATGATTTTCCATTAGATGGTTACGAGTTTAATTCATACATTTCAAAGGCCAGACGCAAATTTGGGCCTGAAGTTATAAGAAGAATGATTATTGGCGGATTTGTTCCCTCTGCAGGCCATAGCGGGAAATATTTCTTAAAGGCACTCAAGGTAAAAAGTAAACTTACAAAAGAAGTCAATGGCGCATTTAAGAAATTTGATTTTTTAATTTCCCCAACTGTGCCAATTCTACCATTCAAACTAGGTGAAAAGATTGATGATCCTGTATCGTTATTCTTGGTCGATATCAACACAGTAACTGCAAATCTCACTGGAAAACCTGCAATATCCATCCCCTTTGCAAATTCCAACGGATTGCCGATTGGAATTCAGTTAATGGCAGACTCAATGCATGACAAATTATTGCTCCAAGCTGCATATGCATTAGAACAAACTGTACGTTTGCCGGAGGTGCCGATATGACAATGATTGGATTGGAGATTCACTGCCAATTGACAAACTTGAATAGCAAATTATTTTGTTCATGTAAGGCAAACTATCGTGAATTTAAAATCAATGAGAATATTTGTCCGGTGTGCATGGGGTTACCTGGAAGTTTACCCAGATTAAATCAGGAAGCAGTAAAAAAAGCAACCATGATTGCGATGGCTCTAAACTGCACTATTCCTGAAAAAATTGCGTTTTTTAGAAAAAATTATTTCTATCCTGATTCTCCTAAAAATTTCCAAATTACACAATTGAATATCTATGGCGATACTAGTGTGGGCGGTACTGGCTCTGTAATGATCGGCGATAAAAAAATTAGAATAACCCGAATTCAACTTGAAGAGGATCCTGGACGGCTAATTTACGATGGAAGTTCATCAAAAAATCAAATCACGCTTGTGGACTACAATCGTGCCGGAACCCCCTTAGTTGAAATTGTCACTGAGCCTGATTTTGAGACGCCGCACGAGGTCAGAGATTTTTTGAATATCTTGTCGAATATTCTTACAAATCTCGGAGTTGCTGATCCTAGTTTGGAAGGTGCAATGAGGGCCGATGCCAACATATCAATTGAGGGAGGCAAAAAAGTGGAAATAAAAAACATTGGTTCATTTCATGATTTAGAAAAAGCAGTTCATTTTGAAATTATAAGGCAAGACAGTCTTCATTCTAGAAACATAGAAATCATTCAAGAAACTCGCCATTGGGATGACAGACGAAAGATTACCGTTTCATCACGTTCGAAAGAGGAAGATCTTGATTATAGATATTTCTTAGAAGGCGATATCCCTTGGGTTAAAATTGATCCTGAAATTCAAAAGAAATTAAAAACTGAAATGCCTGAAAGTATCAGTTCCAAAAAAGCGCGATATATTTCAAAATATAATATTCCTGCGCAAGTAGCTGATGTGTTATCATCTGACAAATATTATTCTGATTTATTTGAAGATGCATACACTGAATCAAATGCTAAAGAGGTTGCAAACATCATCACAACTGAATTGATGGGTCTAGTTGATACCCGAGAAAAACGAGAAGTGTCCAAATTCACATCTGTTCACCTAAGGGATCTTGCCGACGCAATTCAATCCGGAAAGGTGTCTAGAAACTCCTCTAAAAATGCACTACATGAAATTTTAAAATCTGGCAAAGATTTGTCTACTGTAATTTCAGAGCTTGATCTCGGAAATGTTTCAGATGAATCCGAACTATCTAGAATCATTGCTCAAATAATTTCAGAAGAACCTCAGGCAGTTGAACAATCTAAGTCCAATTCGCAAACTATCAATTATTTGGTAGGCAAAGTGATGCAAAAAACCAAAGGAAAGGCAGATCCTGTACTGACTCTTGATATATTGAAAAAACAGATTGGAATTTGATGTCTGAATTATCTTTAGAAAATATTGAATTCATTAAAATTCTGGCCATCTCTGATGCTGCCATTCTTCAATCTGGAATGAATGATGCTACCAGACATAGACTAGATGATGAAATAGGTACAATATTGAAAGAATATTACCGTGAAAACACAATGAATGCTCAAACTAAATGGACTCAAAAATTGATGGATGTAGGAATCGATGAAGATGCTGGTAAAGCAGCTATTGCATGCGCAAGACGATTGGGAATCGATATCTCATAATGAAAAATCTTTTTACTCTATTCAAGTCTGAAAAAATCAAACCTTGTCTGAATTTGAATTTATTCCAACTGAAAAACAAATTCAAGAATCCAACATTTACAAATTTATGAAAAAACACAACCTCTCTTCGTTTGATGAGTTATCTCAAAAATCCGCAAATGATTTAGAATGGTTTTGGAAATCTGTAGACGAAGATATTGGAATTGTGTGGGATTCTCCATATGAAAAAGTCTTGGACGATTCTAAAGGTATTGCATGGTCCAAATGGTTTGTCAATGGAAAAACGAATATCTATAAATCTTCAGTTGAAAAATTTGTAAAAATTTCACCTGATAAAATTGCATATTATTTTGAATCGGAAACTGGAGAAAAATCTAAAATCACGTATTCTAAACTTGATTCTAAAGTTTCAAAACTTGCGAATGGATTGAAATCTTTAGGCATCAGAAAAGGTGACGTAGTTGCAATATATCTCCCTATGATTGAGGAGGCAATTTTATCCATCCTTGCTGCAGCAAAAATTGGTGCAATCCAAACTATTATTTTTTCAGGATACAGTTCTGACTCATTACATGTACGATTAAAAGATTGTAATGCCAAAATTTTAATTATATCTGATGGGTTTCATCGTAAAGGAAAAACAATCTCTCAAAAGCAATCCGTAGAAAGTGCATTAAGTGATACAAATGTTGAAAAAACAATTGTAATTCAGTACAAAGGTGGAGACGAATATCACGAATCTGAAAATATTATTTTTTATGACAAACTTGTCTCTTCTCAAGACATAGTCTGTAAAACTGAAATTATGGATTCTGAAGATCCTTTGTTCATTTTGTATACGTCTGGAACTACTGGACAGCCAAAAGGAGTCGTTCACACTCACGGGGGTTTTTCCGTATTTGCCGGGCATCAATCTGCATATCTTATTGATACTCAGTCACAAGATACCTTGTTCTGGCCTGCAGATATTGGCTGGATTACTGGGTTGGTATGGAATGTCTATGGTTTGTTGATAATGGGTGCCAGTGCCGTAATTTATGATGGGGCGCTAGATTTTCCTGCATCTGACAGGATTTGGAAAATGCTGTCTGATTACAAAGCAACAATTTTTGGAATATCTCCAACAGCTGTGAGATTATTTAAAAAAAATAATGTTGAGCCGTTAAAATTATTTTCTTTAGATAAAATCAAAAACATCCCTACCACCGGGGAGCCGTTAGATGAAGATTCTTGGTGGTGGCTTTATGAGAAAGTTGGAAACAAAAAAATCCCCATCATGAATTTGTCTGGAGGGACTGAAATTGGAGGTGCAATGCTATCTGTATTTCCTGGAATGAAATTAAAACCCTCTACTGTTGGCATGCCTGTACCTGGAATGCATTTGGATGTGGTTGATGATGATCTGAACTCTGTTCGAGAAGAAAATGGGTATCTTGTTATAAAATCACCTTGGCCTGCAATGACCAGAGGTTTACTCAATGATGATAAAAGATACTTGGAAACTTATTGGAATCGATTTGAAAATATTTGGTTTCATGGGGATTATGTTTTTGTCGACAGAGACAATCTTTGGTACATGCGTGGAAGAACTGACGATGTGATCAATGTTTCAGGTCACAGGATGAGTACTGCTGAAATTGAACACACTGTAATTTCTCACAATAAAATATCTGATGCCGCATCTATTGCGATTCCGGACAATATCACTGGCGAGGCAATTGTTGTATTTTTTGTAGCAGATAAAAAATCTGAAAACATGACACTTTTTGAAATCGCTGATTTCATCTCTGAAAAAATTGGAAAAGTGGCCAGACCTAAATTTGTTTTTCAATTGTCTGATCTGCCAAAAACTAGAACGGGAAAAATTATGCGCCGATTATTAAAATCAAAACTACTGGGAAAAGAACTAGGTGATTTATCCTCTCTTGAAAATGCACATGTTTTGGATGAAATTGGAAAATTAGGTTGATAAAATCTAGCTCTTTGATATTTTCTATTTCACATTTCCTCTATAATTTTAATTAGGATTAGATAGATTGTTGAAATTTGTAGTTGATCAGCAGGTAGAGGACATCGAGATGCCTGAAAATCTCAAATTGAACACGTTTTTGCAGGAATTCCACTCTGATTGCCCTAATTCCGAGTGTAATTTTGGATTCTATGGATTTGCATTTGGCCAGTCTCCATTTCCAGTTCCCAAACTAATTCAAGATGAGTTAATCAAGAATGCTGACAAGGGTGCATATGCTGCAGTTCCCGGAATCCCTGAATTAAGATCTGCCATATCCAAATACAACAAACATTATTTCGGAATGGACGTATCTCCTGAAAGAATCTATGTTGGCCCCGGAACTAAAGAACTAATTTTCAATCTTTTAGAGATTTTGCACGGAACCGTGATATTGCCAACTCCTGCATGGTTGGGATATCTTCCACAAATTAGATTTTTGAAAAAAAATTACCACATGTTACCTACACGTGCAAATAAGAAAATAGTCCCAAACGATTTGAGAAAATTGGCACTACGATTACAAGACAGACAAAAAATTCTGATACTTAATAACCCGCATAATCCTACCGGTCTGCTGTATGACAGATTAGAATTGGAAGAAATAGCAGATGTATGTAGAGAACAAAATATAGCAGTAATTTCTGATGAGATTTATGCACTTACTACCTATGATTTTTCAAAATTTGTAAGCATGGGGAAAATTTATCCTGAAGGAACCTTTGTAACGAACGGATTGTCAAAATCCCATGCTGCGGGAGGATACAGGCTGGGGTATGTTATTTTCCCACAACATGCAATTGATCTAAGAAGACAATTTAAAAAAATACTTGCAACTGAATACACTGCAGTATCCACTCCAATACAGCATGCTGCTGTCGCAGGATTTGAAATTAGCAAAGAAATGGATGAATATTTTGTTCACACCAGAAACATTCATCAAATAATGGGAGAGTATACATATCATGCACTAACTGCAATTGATGGTGTTAGAGCCACCAAACCTGATGCTACATTTTACTTGTTGGCAGATTTTAATGCATTTGCGACTGATTTACAAAAAGCAAAAATCAATACGTCCCAAAAATTATCTGAATCTCTTATTGTTCATCCTTATCATACTGCAATTGTAGGTGGAGACAGTCTTGTTTTGGAAAGAACTGATTTTAGTGCTAGAATTGCATATGTTGATTATGACGGAGTCAAAGTATACCAAGAATATCTTGCAAACAAACCTAAATCTAGTTTTGAAAAGATTGAATTTGTAAAAAAGAATGCTCCCAAAGTTGTAGCAGGCATTGACATGATTGCCGATTTCTTCACTAATCTTAGAAAAGACGCATTACAAGAATTACAAATTAAAAAAAGTTCCATGATTGCTTCAAATTAATTTTAATTTACAACATCGTCCAAAACGATTTCTTCTTTTGCCCGTCTTGTTTGAAGAGTTTTTTTTGATTGTGACTTCTGATGGGAGGAGTTCCTCGCCTGAATCTATAATTTTATTTTCTGTTTTTTTCTAATTTGCTGTGCAACCATTGGTAAAAATGCTCCCACATCAGATACGATTCCCAATGCTTGCCATGTGCCTCTATCCATGAGTTTAGTAACTGTTGGTTGACTGATATCCACAACGATAACCTTGACATTTGCTGGAAGCATATTTCCGGTAGCAATTGAATGCAGCATAGTTGAAATCATAATTACCATGCTTGCGTCTTTTAGAACCTTTTTGTATTCTCTTTGAGCTTGAGCAACATCTGTAATCACATCTGGTAATGGGCCATCATCTCTGATAGAGCCTGCCAATACGAATGGTATCTTATTTTTAACACATTCATACATTATTCCTTTGGTCAGCTTTTTATTTTTCACCATGTTGGCAATAGAGCCTGCTTTGAATACGGCATTAATTGCATCCATGTGATTTCTATGCCCATGATATGCCAGTGTTGCATCATGCACATTCATTCCCAAGGACGTTCCCAATGTCGCATATTCAATGTCGTGCACTGCGAGTGCATTTCCTGCCAAAACCCCGTCGATGAATTTCATTCTGATTAATTCCGCTATTGAATCATCAGCTCCTGTATGAACAATTGCGGGACCTCCGACAATTACGATTTTTCCTCCTTTCTTTTTTGTATTGTAGATATCCTCTGCCACTTGTTTTGCAATATGCTGTGTTGGTCTTTCACTGGAGCTTGAACTTCCCATAAATTCAAAGACATTGACTCCTTCTCTTGGGCGTTCGGGTGGGGTAATTTTGATACCTTTTTCACCTACAATTATCTGATCATCTTTTTTCACATCTCTGACAGGGACGCAGTATGCTCCATTTTCTTTTACAACTATGCATTTATCCATCATCATGTTTTCTACTGGGATCCACTTTCTTTTATGAAAAATTTGAGTATGGTTATTTGTTGTACTGTAAAAATTGTCTGGCATGACGCAGTTTTTTGGAGATTTTTTTAATGTAATTTGTTGTTGAATTTTTGATACTGCTCCTAATCTATACACTGTCTGCAAAATCTCATCAAGATGTTTTTGATTTCTTCCTGTAATTAATAACCGTGTAAATGACTGATCTTTTTTCTTTTTTCCAATTTCTATTTCCTCGACCTGGAATTCTCCTTTCAAATCCATAATTTTGTCAAAAATCTTAGTCAAAATTGAAGAGTCAATCAGGTGACCCTCAACTTCAATTTCTTGAGAAAATTTGCTCATATATTACGTCTAAACTATATCATAACTAAAGTTTATGTTTTTTGTGAACCTAAACAGGTAAGATTACTTTACCTTCAAATTTTGGAATTTTATCGGCTTGAAATGCTTTTTCCAATACTTCTTTCTGTTCTTTGGTAACTCCTTGAACTATCGTTTTTGATGAACCTGTTTTATCCACCAATGCAAGAATGTATCCACTATTATCAGTGAGTATAAAACCTGCAGACTCATCTACAAATGCATAAAGATTTTCTTCACCTACCGGGGCCCATACATTTGATTTAGTATCAGACAGAGCTAATGCGGGCATGGCCTTTCCGTTAGTCAGAGTATTGAGGTATTCTCTTGCTGCTGCCACTCTTTTTTGACCTAATTTTAAGGCCTGAAAATATTGCATGATTCCAACTAATGTGATTACTATAACAATTTTACTTCTAAAGATTTGTATAGAATCTCATAACAATACAAAATATGCCTCTCACAAATAATGTGATTATCAAATTAAATGAAATAACCGCTATTGTTGAAGATAAATCAAAACTTAGCGAATTTGAAATTAATGAGATAAAACTAATTTTCAAAGAACTGGTTGAAAAAAATGAGCGTTATGATCTTGATGAAATAGAATTTTGGTTTGAAAATGAAGGCAATTGGACTACTCGAGAACCTCGAATTCGAATAGTAAATCTTGCAAATTATATTCAAGACAAATACATGCAAACAGCTCATCTTAGAATCATATCTGATGATGATTGTAGTTGTGGAAATTAGGTCTCTAATTTTTCTAACAATCTTCCTACAATTTTGGCATTTTCTGTTCTCTCGTCCATTATTTCTTTAATTCGAATCTCATTTTTGGTGTCATTTGAAATTATTTGAAAATATTCATCATCAAGATCATTGTTTGCTTGTAACCTTTTGACTACTTCAAATAATATTCCTATGACTTGTTTTTGAGCATCAATTAATTCATCTTTTTCGGTTTCTGACATTTTATTTATCCTCTACAATGTTTGTAAATAATTCTTTCAAGTAAAACAGTCTGTATTTGGCATTTGCCAACAATGAAAAAACATTTCTGAGTCTGGCGTTATTGTCAATCCAAAATAGCCAAATTCATTGCATTGAATTCTAAAAATACAGTATTTTTTTCCAATTTTTTTGTCATCAGTTCCAGCATAGATGATGATTTTCAAGTGCTTCTCCTTTCCACATCTGACTATGGCATCATCATCATTTTGCCTAAGGGTTGTAACAATTCTATTTGGATTTAAAATGGATTTTGCAAATTCTGATTTTTATAATTGCAGGGGTCCAGATGGGTCTGTAAATTAATGACAATGCATCCATGAATTCATTTGGATTCCTTTCCTTTAGAGAATCAACACTAGTCTGAAGTGTTTTCATTTAGCCTTACTGTGACCTTGGTCAACGATCTTTGAAGTTCATCCGGAATTACTATCAAGAGTCCTCCTTCTTTGACTGTGTTGCATGTTCCGCTAAAGCTTTGATAGTTTTTACCAAAACACCCTTCATCATTATAATATGTGAATTCTGTTTGGTTGTAGTGAAAGTTGTATCTCTCATAGACTGAAGGTACAAAGTACACGTCAAAACCTAATTTCTTGTCATCAATTCTTACCCCGTAATCAAATGATGTCTGATCCTTTGATGTGCATATTGGAATGAACTGGGAATATCCTTTGCCAACTTTTGATTCAGACATATCATTTTTGTCAGGACCTGGTATCATTGAAAATGACGTAAAATTATCTGAATCAGTCTGTCTTCCTGCCAGATAATCCAAGTGGGATGCCACCAAGTCCGTACCGTATCGTGCATAATGTATCCATTGATAAGAGCAGTCAATGTAGTCATATTTTACTTCAAGATATGACTTCCCTTCAAGATATTGTAGTTGGTTTGTTCTTTGCTGTGCTCCTTGATGTGGTTTTTCATGTTTTAGTTTGGATGACTTATCACTCACATCATCTTTGATCCATTTGGCAGTCACGTCAAATAGAATGTTTAGAGGATAGCTATTCCATTCAGGTTGAAGATGCACATAGTTATAGTACTTGTTGAATTGCGTCTTGACATTTTCTATAGAATTCTTATCATAACGTTTGCCGTTTTTCTGATATGCGTCTGCATCAAAGGCAAAACTTACGAATAATATGGAAGATGTGCTTGCAATAACTAGAATTAACAATAGTGTATTTCTCATATCATCACTCTTTTCATTGGGTTCATTGTAATGTAATTTTAATTGTTTTTTCAATTCTGAAACTCCCACGCGGGTGTCAAAATTCATTCTAAACTATGTACTCATACTTGTTGTGCTGGGGATGTTAGACGTTAAAAAACACATGAGATTAATTTTAGAAAAAAGAGCTCAAAATGGTATAAAAACTGTAATTACAAATTAATTTTTTTTAATTCAATATTATCACAAGAATTTGTAAAGTTTTCTGTAAATGATTTGATTTTTTTTAACAAGTTCAGTTCAATTTTTGAACATCCATAACTATCTTTACAACGTGTGAGACTAGTTGATTAAATTATGACCATGGTAGAGCCTCATACCAGACAACCGAATCAAAAAGACATCGTAATTGATAATATCGACAGACAGATACTCAATTTGCTTATTGCAAATGCAAGGGATTCCACGAGAACGATTGTAAAAAAACTTTCAGATTTGGGAACAAACATGTCTGAGCGAGGAGTAGCAAAGAGAATAGCGAGACTGGAAAAACTAAATGTAATTCATGGTTATACCACAATGGTTGACCTAAACCAAGTAAACATGCCAATTTTACGTCTTGTTACTGTAAAGTTCACATCTCCCAAAGACTTTGTGACAAGAGTTGAATCAATGAAAGAATACTTGACAAATGCCCCGTATTGTGACTTTTCAGCCAGAACTAACGGCAATATTGATTGGATAGAACTGAAATTTTTCAATAACCATCAGCAAGCACAACAAGAAGAGGATCTATATCGAGCCTGGTTCGGGGACATCATAGAGGATTACAGATCATATGACTTGGATATACATAAGATGGGATGGCAGTTATTTGATGAAAATGATTTTGATCGTTTTATTCAAAATACTTGCAAAAAAGAAGGTGCTGAGACATGTCCAAACATCATGAAGAAAAAATCAACAAGAAAAACAATCTAAAAAATACCTGATATTAGTGACAATTATCGTCTTAAGTCCAATTCAATAATTTGAGCACAAAAGTTCAGTTGCTGAATTGAACCATGCAAGATTTGATTCAGAAACTGAACAAAATGATCCAAAAAAGTTAGATCCCCTCTAAGTACTACGGTCTCCATACACTGTATGATTACAATGAGTACATATGACATACAGCAAAACGTCTCCGAGCAGACCAGAACAAAACTCGGAGTAGTCGGACTGGCAGCCTTACCAGTGGCAGCAGCAATGTATTCCTCAGGAAGCATTGCATTGGAACAAGTACCACAGATACTAGCAAGCGGGATATTCCCAATTGGATTCACTGTGATGTCTTGGGCAATAGCTGCAAAGTTGGCATTGAAGTTGAGAAAGTAGGACTAGCAATTCCTCCTTTTCAATATTTTTCTATATTTTTTACGTAATATTTTAAAAGATTATTAAGAAATTAGATTTGATCTAAAATCTTTTTCTGTGCTTACGGACGATTAAAATATCATAATTCAATTTGATGTAAATCAGGTCTGATAAAAAAAGAAAGATTTGAATCTGACAAACTTAGTCTCACAAAATCTGATATGCTTGAATTCTACGATAGGATATTGACAAAATGGGGTAAAAATCATGCCAACAATGCAAATCAAATTTTAGTGATGAATGCTGTTAAAACTAGTGCCCTATGGTCTGATGATGAGTCATTAAAGGTAATCTGGAGCGAAATTATGGTATGGACATTTGAACTTCTTTATAAGAATGCTATGGCCCAAAATGAAAGAGAGGGGGTAAATGTCATGAAAAAATTAAGAAATAAGCAATAATGATGAATTGCCTTTTTTTGATTTAAAAATTAACATAAAATAGTAGGTATGAACTTTGATTGTTTAGTTAGAAAACATGCAACCAAGACAAGACAAAGAAGGAGACAAATCAAACAACATTATCGATATGCTTTTGAGTAAAACGCATAGCAATGTGGTGGATTCGGAGACACTGATAAGAAATGTGCAGAACCGTATACATGATTCCATAAAAGAAGGCTACAAGTATTCGAGAATTATTGATGCATCTGAAGGTTTTCTCAGAAAGCATGTATTTGAACAAGTTGAGATGGCTGTCATTTACGTTGATCTTGTAGGTTCAACCAAACTGAGCCTTAGATTGCCACCTGAAAAACTATCTGTAGTGATTAGTTCTTTTGTACAGGAGATGTCTTATGTCATAAGTCAGTGTGGAGGTTTCGTCCTAAAATTTTCAGGCGATGCTGTGATAGGATATTTTGTCGGAAAGGGAAGTTCGTTACAAGCAGCAGATGATGCTGTAGGATGTGCTGAATCAATGCTAATGGTCGTGCAAGACGGAATAAACAAAATTTTAAGCAAAGAAGATGCCGAACTGCCCGAGCTTGATATAAAAATTGGAATTGATTTTGGTGCAAACACCGTAGTTCAGTACGGTTCAGATGAAAAAAATTCTCTGGTTGATCTGATTGGCCCATCCATGAACATGGCATCAAAGATTCAGGGACTAGCACAGTCAAATCAGATTGTAGTGGGAAAAGATGTGTTTGACAGATTACATCCAAACGTGCAGGAAGTGTTTGTTGACATTACAAAAAATCTAAAGGATTGGACATACACCTTAAGAAATTCGGATGCTGTCTATCACGTTTTTGCCGATAAAAAATAACACTGTTTTTAATATTTTACAGTTTCACGTGAATGCACTTTCAAACATCTTCCATACCTGTTATGTTGGGGAATATGGTTATGATGTTGGTTTTCATACCCACGTGGAACAAAAAATTATAAAAAAATTCAGTTATTCATTGAAAATCCTAATAGTTGCTAAATTAGTCGATGTCTTATGGCTGATCATAAAATAGAATGCGACTTGTTTGATTTTAGAAAACATATTACATTTGATGTTCATCAGATGGAATTTCCTGCAAAATGTGATATGTGTAACAAACATGCGACTCATTTCTGCATAGTTCACAGAGGGGTGTATTGCATAAATCACATTTCAAATCATAATGGTATCGCATTAGACCAGTTCGTTATGAGTCAAGACAGTTCAGAATTCGTGAAAAAATTTGGCGTATTAGAAGACAGAATTACTGTCTTTTCTAAAGAGGATGTTGACCTTGTTTCCAGACAAGCAGATGTAGACGGGAAAAAGGCAAGAAGTGCACTCATTGAGACGAAAGGAGATCTGACAAGGGCAATATTGCTTTTGACCACTGGTTGAAATCCCATCCACGTGGAAATGAAAATCTTGTTTTAAAATGTAGATAACTGTAATTGCGGCAAATTTTCTCTAAACTTTGAAAAGTTCATAATCCAAAACACTAGTTTTCATCCTGAAACTCTTCATCTAACATCTTGTCAGTTTCCTGTCTTTTTGTCTTGAATGCATCATATTTTTTGTGCCATTTTGTAAATACAAACCACTGCTTGATCCCATATGCCAGCCAAAACAGTGCCACACCCAATATTGTCAAGTGTATTATCATGCCATTACCAAAAACAAACATGGGCATTTCTTTTACCAATTCCATTTCTAGTATGTATTCCTCCTGTGAGATATCTCCATTTTTCAACTGCTCAAGCAGGAGATTTTGTCTCATTACCTTTGCTGATTCTGGAGAAGGTTCCACGGCAATTGTCAGACCCACCAACAAAGAAGATGGAACGACTATCGCAGTTATTATCATAAACAAAAACATCTTCTTCGTGATGTTTAGGCTGTTCATTGCATTGTCTACAATCTCAAAGAAACCTTCATGTCGTTTTTCCCTGTTGTCATTTGACATTACTTTGTGATGACCTCCAGTTTGTTTGAGTGTAGAATAATTTTATCATCAGTCATTTTTCTCATTCCTTGGAAACAGTTTCTCGTATGGCTCTAAGATTACGTCAAGTATGCTCATGCCTTTTTCAGAAATTTTATATTTTATGGCAGTTTTATTTCCCTGTGATTCCTCCCGACGACTCAAAAATTCCTTTTTTACCAAGTCATCCAGAATTCCTTTGTGCTTTACGTTGTTTAGCCCGCAAAGTCTTATCAACCTACTCTGGTGAAGTTCTCCGTATTCGTACAATGTCAAGAAAATATCCTTCCTGATGTAGATTCTATCTCGATATTCTCTGACCAGATCATATCACCGTTCATGTGCTTTCACCACAGTTATTGCATTAATCCAAATTTTTGAATTCATATTGATAAAAAATATCCCATCTTTGAACTTAAACATGTGGGAACCTTGTTACTTTGTAGTTAATGATTTGTAATACATGTTCGCGTGTAAATCATTTTTAGAAAAGACAGGGTGGAAATAATAATTAATTCTGAATATAGTGAAAACACATGTCTACAAAAGTAAAAGCAGATTTGTTTGCACAGACAATAATGGTATGATTTGACATATCGTTATGCTTGATTTTTAATGAATTCAGGTACAGAATGATTTGTACGACAAGTCTATAACCGATGTTTTTTGGTCACAAAATATGGATTATTCCAAGTATCTTCATTGTCATGCATGTCAGGAATCAGGATTGTACTGTGCAAAACACAGAATTGAGGTGGAAACAAACTTGAGAAAAAGGGAGATAAAGAAAACGCTGCAAATTCCACATTCCCAGTCTGTTCAATATGCTTATGCAATCAAGGGATTACTAGAATCATATGACATCTGGAAGACCATTTCATAATATTAGAATTTTATAAAAATTGAAACTTAAGATCAACAACGATTAGTTATTTAGTAAGAGTACCAATTATTCATTATTAATCAGAAATAGCATTTAGATCATTCTGATGAATAATACTATTCTTTTTTAAGCAAATTCTGTAAATCACAATATAGTATTCATACGGTATGGATCATCTAATCGTTTAACCTACCGATCATAACCGGCCAAAAGGACAGGCCAACTTTTGCCCATCCTTTTCAAATTATCTGGTTGACATTATCGATACAAATCATAGGATGAATACAATAAACAAATCAAGTATTTTTCTTTTATCTGAATTTGGTAGATTTTTACAGACTTGGAACTAAAAATATGGAAGTGTCATTTCAAATATATGGAGATTTGAAACGGTGTGATAGTTTTCCTTATGAGAATTATAATGGTTCAACTCACGGAGATTCATCTACTAAATTGAGGATAGAAATGGATGCAGATAGATGTTAAATTAACACATTTGAAATCATTGCAATTCCAATAATTCCAAACAATATGCCAAACATTTTTTCCATCTTATCGGCAGAAAATTTTCCTTGTAACCTAGTACCGATTTGTCCGCCAATTATAACACCAGGTGCTGTAAAGATCACAAGATGCCAAGGAATTGCTTCTACTCCACCTTCAGATACAAGTGTAGAGATATGAGTTCCAGAAGCTGCTGCTACAGTGACAATAATTACAAAAACAGAAGTTGCTGCGGCAACAGAAACTGGCATCTTACATTGTTTAATAAGTTGAGGAGTAACAATTTCTCCAATCCCTACAGACATTAATCCTGTGATGAATCCGCCAATTGCAGTAAAAATCCTACCTTTTCCAGGATGACAAAGATGGTACTTGAATATATTACCATCACTATCTGTAATTGTTCTTTCATGACCAATATGTGAATAATCACCTGCAAGTGTTTTTGTTGTGATTTTTTCTTTTTCTTTTGCTGATGGTCTTTTCAACATAATGAAAGTTAGAATCAACATTAGAATACCATACATAATTTTCAACATGTCTGGATTTGCTTCATGCGATAGAAATGAACCAACAATAGCAGATGGAACTGCAATGATGATTAATGATTTTACAACTTTGAAATCAATCAAATGTCTCCTCAAGTATCCAATTAGACCCGATGTAAATCCAAATGCTTCAGTTAGCAACGCAACACCAATTGCTGCAATTGGACTTGCAATCATATATTCTGGACCTAGCAAGGGAAAAATAATTAGAAAAATAGGTATGAACATTGCTGCACCACCTATTCCACCCAACATTGAGCCTGTTGCCACTAATGTAGACAAAGGCAACATGAACCAGTATAACGTAAAATTAAGATCCATCATGTTAATTTGAAAAATTGATTATTACAGTTTCAAAAACTGCATGTAATTTACTAGATGTATTTTGTGGATGACCCATGCTGGTAAAATCTTTCATTTCATAGGTGTCAAGCGCGTAAATTTCATCAGATAAAACCAAAATATTGTGTTTTTTGCAAACTTCTGCAATTTTTTCCAATTCGTCTTTAGAATAAACTGCTCCAGTGGGATTATGCGGATTATTGAGAGCATCTTTAGTTCCAGGACCGATAATTATTCTATCAGGATCAACATCAAGTCCAAAATGACGTAGATTAAATCCAGAAACAGATTTACGCAGTTCCAGAATTCCTTCAGCTGCTGAATAATGGCCCTGGTTTGCATTATCTTGTAATGCAGTAACTAAAGGAGGGGGAATATGAAATGGGGGTTGACCAAAACCTAGAGCATGATATTCTTCATTACAACCACCTGCCGAACATTTTTTTCGTTGCTCTG
>CAJQMY010000044.1 GCA_905479565.1 uncultured Candidatus Nitrosopumilus sp. | reverse complement strand
AGAGAAACATGATGAAGAGAAACATGATGAAGAGAAACATGATGAAGAGAAACATGATGAAGAGAAACATGATGAAGAGAAACATGATGAAGAGAAACATGATGAAGAGAAACATGATGAAGAGAAACATGATGAACATGATCATCTTCTAGGAGATCCGCATATTTGGTTAAATCCTATATATGCAAAAATACAAGTTCAAAATATTGCAACTGCTTTTTCAAATTCTGATCCTGAAAATGCACTATTTTATCATACAAATGCAGAAGAATATAATAAAAAATTGGATGTATTAGATTCAAAAATTAGAACCGATTTGACAGGTTGTAAACGTGATTTTATTGCATTTCATAATGCGTTTTCTTATTTTGCAGATGAATATGATTTAAATCAACATACTATTGTTGCGACAACTAATTCTCATGGAGAAATAACGGCAAAAACATTAGAGATTGTAATTTTAACAGCTAAAGAATTAAACATTGATGTAATTTTTAGTGAAGAAACTGTAAACACGAAAACTTCCCAAATTATTGCAAATGAAATAGGTGGTAAAGTTTTGGTTTTGTCACCACTTGAGATTGCATCTGAAGATAATTATATTTTAAAAATGACTCAAAATCTTGAAAATCTAAAGGAGGCATTATGTTAAAAGTCGTTGAAATCAGTAATTTGACAGTTCAATATCCTGATGTGAAGGCTCTTGATGATGTTAGTTTAGTTGTTAATCAAGGTGATTTTCTAGGCATAATTGGACCTAACGGGGCAGGAAAATCCACACTTTTTGCATCAATGCTTGGTCTCAACACGAGATACAAAGGAATGATTAAATTTTTTGATGAGGATATAAAAAAATCGAAAAATTATCTAAAAGAACTTGGATATGTTCCACAAAAACCAATTTTTGAAAAAAATTTCCCAGTGACAGTTACTGATGTAGTCAGAATGGGATTAAGAAAAGAATCTGATGAAAATAAAATTGATGAGATTTTACAACAATTATGGATACACGAATTACGTGAACGAAGAATAGGTGAATTATCTGGAGGTCAACAACAACGTGTCTTTATTGCAAAGGCTTTGGTAAATAATCCGAAAATTTTGATCTTAGATGAACCAGTAACTGGGATTGATCAACAAAGCATTGATTTGTTTTATAGCATTTTACGTGAATTAAATTCTAAACAAAAAATTACCATTATTTGGTCATCTCATGATTTGGATGCCGTAAATAAACTGGCAAATCACGTGGCATGTCTGAATAAAACTTTGTTCTTTCATGGTGAATCTGAAACATTTTTTTCTGATGACAAACTAGTCAAACAATATTCAGAGGCTTCAATGCAGGAACACATGTCACATCATTGATCATGTCTTTGGAAATTCT
The DNA here is from genome assembly GCA_905479565.1 of uncultured Candidatus Nitrosopumilus sp. Taxonomy (GTDB): domain Archaea; phylum Thermoproteota; class Nitrososphaeria; order Nitrososphaerales; family Nitrosopumilaceae; genus Nitrosopumilus. Next base: position 4,420 of record CAJQMY010000044.1, on the reverse strand, counting down.
AACCTTTAGTTTTATGCACAGAGCATTAATTGCAGGAATTGCAATAGCAATTCTTTGTTCAGTTGTAGGGCTGTTCCTAGTTTTAAGGCGATATTCATTATTTGGAGATGCAATAGCGCACTCATCATTTGGAGGAATTGCTTTAGGATTGTTGGCTGGCGTTTATCCTCTATGGACTGCATATGCTGTTTCTATAGCTAGTGCACTGATAATTACAAAAATCAAAGACAGATACAATATCTCTGGTGATGCATCCATTGCCGTCTTATTGTCCTCAGGCATAGCAGTTGGGCTCGTAATTATTGGATTATCTGGTGGATTTACAATTGACATTTTTAGTTTTCTGTTTGGTAGTATTCTACTTGTTAGCGTAGATGACACTGTTCTAATTTTGGCATTAACTGGAGTAATTCTAATTGTAATTTTATTACTTTATCGACAGCTTCTTTATTCGACATTCAACGAAGAACAAGCCAAAGTTAGTGGAATTCCTGTAGAAAAAATAAATTACTTGATCGTGTTTATGGCCGGAATTACTGTAGTTACATCAATTCAACTTGTAGGTGTATTGTTAATTTCAGCTTTGTTTGTAATCCCTAATGTTACAGCGATAATGTATGGTAAAGGATTCAAACAAACTGCAATCATTTCAATGAGTTTTTCTGTTTTTTCAGTTGTAGTGGGAATTCTAGTCTCTTACATCTTTGATATTACTCCTGCAGGAACTATTGTCTTAATTGCAATTGGATTGCTTGCAGCAACCATGGGGCTAAAGTCATCTGGATTGTTATCTAAGAATTAATCAAAGAATTTAATCTTCTCTTGTCTTTTATACTCTTTACGAAAAACAATGATGTTGCAATAATCCCTAAAGCAATCAATGGTGATGCAAGTTCAGCATATTTTATCTCTACATTGTTTGATTCTTGAACTTGTGAAATGCCAACTGGAATTTCTGTTAACTTTACTGTTCCAATTTTATTTGACTGTTGTTCAACAAACCAGACATTATCATTTCCATCTGATGTCATAAACTGAATAAAAGAAGTTTCTGTTGGAATTGGGATTTCTAACAAATCATTGTTGTCGGGATCATAAACTCCTAGACTATCTACAGTATGTTGTGCAAACCAAATGTTTCCATATCTGTCAAATGCCATGCCAAATGGCAATGCCTCGTCATCAGGCACAGATATCTTGCTAAATGTTTCTAAAGTTGGATTGAATTTAGTAATTGACAAGCCTGTATGTTCTGCAATCCATAGGTTTCCATCATTGTCAAAAACTAAAGCTTCTGGTGCCTGTAATATTGTTTCAGTTGAAATCTGGGTTAGTTCATTAGTTTGAGGATCTATGTATCCTATTTTACCAGCTCCAGTTGTAGAATACCAAATTTTTCCGTCTTCATCAATTGTTAATGCAAAAGGGAGTGATTGTTTATCTGGTAGAACTATTTCTTCAAAAATATCTTCTTCTGGTAGATACTTTAGAATTTTGTCTTTGTTAACAACTGTAATCCAAATGTTATCATCAAAATCTGCTTTGATGAATAGTGGTGTATTTTCTAAAATTACTGGATCTAGTTTTGGAAGAGTCTTAGTTGTAATTTCTTTACTTTCAATATCGATAAATCCAATTTGATTTCTAGGCGTATCTGTAAACCAAATCCTTCCTTTGTTATCTTGTGTTAGAAAAGTCGAAACCAAACCATCAAACGGATAAGATGTAAATTCATTTGTTTCGAGTGAGAATTGCCATAATCTGGGTGCAGACGCATCACTTATCCATAAAGAATTTTTTCCGTCATAAACTGGGAATAATGGCTTTGCATCTTCTGGCAATTCATACTCAATAACTTGTGTTTGAATATTTACTAGTCGTGGTTTTACAAGCAAGTTCAATATTATTGATTCATTTGCATTCTCAGTCCTTTGAGCTTCAACCTCTACTAACCATTCTCCTGAAAACCCAAATGTTAATTCTCCTTTAAACTGAATTGGATCGGAGAGATTTTTTATTTCCATTGGAACTTCAATTGGAGAAATATTTTTTGATGGGTTTGATATTTTCACATGAATTTGATCTGAATCATAAAGTTGATTTCCTTCAAAATCATTTACTCTGACTAGAATTGTATTTGTTCCACTAGAAAATGGAGAAATATCTATCTCGAATTTTGCATTCTCTGAAAATTCTATGGTTTTGAATCCATAAATGATTTCTTGAGCATTCACTTTTTGAACTTCACCTGCAGGCAATGTTCCATTAGTTAATAGTGCAACTACTCCTAGGAGAATAATCCCTAATACTGCATCAACTTTAAGAGATTTTTTTAGTTTTTTGAAAACTAAAATTTTTCCGGATGAATAATTTTTTTCTGCATTCTTTTGTACTCTAAGTTGGAAAAATCCGCCCAAGCCTACCATGATTGCTGCAATTGCAATTTTGAGAATTATTAACTGACCAAATACTGATTCTGTGATCAGTCCTACATCAGTTTCCAAGAACCACATTAGAGTTGGTCCTGTGATTATTACAATACCTATTGAGATGATAAATGCAACGGAAAATCTTGGAATCATTGCCAAGCTCATTTTTTCTCTGTTTGTGTCCTTTAGTTGTGAAAATGTTGGAAGTAAAGTAAAAACAAAGTATATGATCCCACCAATCCAAACTGCTGCAACTAAATTGTGAATGTAATCTAGCACTAATGCTCCCATTTGTTCACTAGCCGCACCGTGACCAATCAAACTAGAAGTTGAAATTAATACCAGTGATGCGATAAGCATTGGAATTTGGTTTTTCTTTGAAAGGATCTTTTTTCTATCCATGCCAAACCAAATTCCAAGTAATACTATTGTAATTATCATCCTAGCAAGCCAAACTGTACCAAAATATGTCTCAATCACATCTAGTGGCGATGTTTCTAATCTGAGCGTTTGAACTATGATCATCAAAATATCTGAAATGAATACTAGCATCAATCCGACACCAGTAATGAACATGAACTTTCCATGATGAAAAATTTCAACTTTATCTAATTCTTCTTTGATTAATTGTTTGTTTTGTGTTCCCCAAATAATCAAAGATGCTATTACTGCACCTAAAACAATTGTTTGACCTAAAATTCCAGGAAATCTTGCTCCAGCTTCAGGGAAAAATATTATTTCTGAATCTACTTCAGGTAGATTAGTATTTTGTATTATGGCATCTCCAACTCCAAACAAAAATGCGCTTGGAACTAAATGGCCATCAACTTTTGATAAAACTTTTACTGATGCAGTATAAACTCCATCATCAAGTGGTGAAGTGGTGACAATTAGAGATAATTCATCTTCATAGTAATCTGTATCTTTGTTATCAATTTGGTTTCCATCATTGTCAAAAACTTTGATTTCGCTAAAGTTGATATCAACAGGCTCTGAAAAATATACGATTACTTCTGTTGTACCTACTGGTGCATTTGATCTTAAATTTGGAATGGTTTCTTCTGTAAATGGATGAGCTGCTGCAAATGGAATGGAAATGAACGATATAAGTAGTAAAATTATTAGAAATTTTCTCATTTGCTGATAAGATCATTTATGACAATTTAAACAGTTTACCTTTTTCTAAATTTGTACCAATTTACATAAAGATAATAACCGATGAATTGCCAATGATGGTCGTGAAGATAACAGTTTTTGGTTTTATAGCAATATTATTTTCAATCGGCATGATTACGCCCTCATTTGCACATACTACTGTTGAAGTTGGACCATATGAAATTGAAGCAGGATGGGGAATTGAGCCACCTGTTGTCGGTATTAGAAATGATCTTGTATTCAAAATTACAGAATCTGGAGAGACTGAAGGGACCCGTAAAGGAGTAACTAGTGTTTTCAAAAATACCGATGCTACTGTTATGTATGGAGGTGCATCTAAAAAAATTGATATCAATTCTGATCCAAGACCCGGATACTATTTCTCACCAATAATTCCCACCAAAACCGGCAGTTACATGGTTGAATTTAAAGGCGAAATTCAAGGTGTGTCTATAGATGTAAAAATTCCTGTTGAAGATGTAGAGCCTACTGCAATCTTAGATTTTCCTCCTTCTTCTACACCTGGAAATATTGAAATTGCTTCGTTAAAAAATGCAATTTCATCATTACAACAAGATGTTTCTAAACTAAAATCTGGCGAAACTGATGTCTCATATAATGGTGGTCAAGCTTATGACTTTGCAATATTTGGATTATCAATTGCAGCAGCAGCAATCATACTTGCAATTATATCATTAATAAAAAGAAAATAGAAAAAGAGGTATTCCTAAAATCTTGGAACGACTCTAGATTTTGCAGTTACTGCTACGATGCTTATGATTGCGACAGCTAGTATCATCATTGCAATTGTTCCAAATTCTGGGACAACTTGTGAT
>CAJQMY010000043.1 GCA_905479565.1 uncultured Candidatus Nitrosopumilus sp. | reverse complement strand
TCTACATGAGATTTTGCATTTTTGCCGCGTAAAATTGAAACCGGTCCTACGTAATCTTTTGCTTCAAGTAAAATATCTCCTGGTAATGCCAACGCTTTAATCATTTCATTTTCATCTTTGTGTCTTCCAACAACAAATTTTGTTTCTTCATCTAATCTGAAATGTCTTCCAATTTTCAGTAAATCAATTTCATTAATTGTTGGAGTTTCAATATGATCAAACAAATCTTTAGCCTTAATTCCAAATTGTGGTTCTGTTAGCAAACAACCACCACCTGCATTTGGTGGATTTTCTATTCCGTATTCTTTAGCCATTTGCAATTGAGTTCTTCTTGTCCTGCCTTTGATCATTCCAAGATTCTCTCTTTTGATCAAACCATCTTTTTCTGCATCTGTTGGTGGTAATAATCCAGCTGATAGTGGCCTGACAATTTTTCCCTTTAAGTTTGATTCATTTTCAATAATATGTAACGATGGTGCATGTTGACTCATTGGACGTTGACCTAATACTTCTCCTGAAATAATAAATTCTGCACCAATTTCTTCCATGTGTTTTTTTGCCGCATCAAACATCATTGTTCTGCAATCAACACATGGATTAAACCCTGCACCAATTCCATGTTTTGGGTGTTTTAACATCTTAATGTATTCATCACCAAGATAAACTGTTTTTAAATTCACATTAAGATCATCTGCTCTTTCTCTAATTTCAAAACCACATCCTCTTCCACAATCAAAATCACAAAATGGAGTTTTAATTGCAACAGCTGATACGTCAAAACCTTGTTCTTGCATCATCCTAACTGCAAGTTGACTATCTAATCCTCCAGATAACAAAGCAACTACTTTCTTCTTTTCTTTTTCTTCAGCCACTGCGATCTGGCTTAATTTTCCATATACAAACTTTACATCATACATAAATTAAGAATTAGGAATATCTGAGTATGAAGCAACGTAGAAAGAGTATTTTGAAATATGCTCAGCAGATCAATTGTGATACTCTGGTTACATTTGAGCCTGAAAATCTGTTTTACATGACTGGATTTTGGGGTGAAGCGATTGGATTACTTGAAAAAAATGGAAAAACCACAATTATTGCACCTGAACTTGAAGTCGGAAGAGCAAAAAAAGAATCTGTTGATTGTGATGTAATTACTGCAGAACGAGGTGAAGGTCTAATTACCTCAGTAATTAAAAAAATTAAGAAAAATCAAGTTTGTACTGACTGCCAAAATTATTCCATAATGATGTCATTAAAAAGATCAATTCCAAAAATTAAATCATCAACTGAACCATTTTACAACGCTAGAATCATAAAAGACGAGAAAGAAATCCGAATTCTTAAAAAAGCTTCAAAAATTATTGATGAAATGTTTCAAATTTGTACTCAAAAAATGAAAATAGGTCAAAAAGAATCTGAATTACAAACAATTTTGATGACATATGCAGTGGAACAAGAAATGTTTGATACTGGATACAAATCTACTCTTAACCCATTAATTATTGCCGGAGGTCCAAATGGTGCCTTACCTCATGCTCAAGTTACAAATAGGAAATTCAAAAAAGGGGATTTAGTAGTAACTGATCTTACATTAAGATACAAAGGATATGTTTCTGATGCAACTAGAACATTTGCTCTAGGAAAAATTTCATCACAAGCAAATGAAGCATATGAAATTGTTAAAGAATCTCAAAGACTCGGTCTAAAAGCTGTTAGACCAGACATTGATTGTAAAGATATTGATTTTGCATGTCGAAAATATATTGATGATAAAAATTATGGTTCATACTTTATTCATTCGACAGGTCATGGAATTGGATTAGAAGTTCATGAATTACCAACTGTTTCTTATCGAAGTAACATGAAATTAAAAGAAAATATGGCAATAACTGTAGAACCTGGAATTTATATTAAAAATAAATTTGGAATTAGAATAGAGGATTCACTAATCGTAAAAGACAGATCAATTATAATGCACAAATTTACTAAAGATTTAGTAACAATTTGAGCCTAGTCGTAATAATTCACTAATTCAATGATGTATTTAGATTCTGAATTATTAGAAGAAATTTCTTCAGAAATTATGTTTACATTCCAATCATAATTCATTTCTCCTTTATATGATTTGAAATTTAAAACCACTCGATGTTCTTCAGAATTTACATTTGTTATGGCTAGATCAACTGTAGTTTTTTTATGATCAAAAATTTTTTCTTGAGGATATTCTTCACTTATTTTATTCTCTAACGCTTCTTTTACAGTTAATCCTGAATCATTTGGACCATCATACTTCATCAAAATATCTACAACTTGTTGATTTTCATCACTTAGTTCTGGAAAACTCTTCTCTAGTGTCCCTTTGGTATACTCAGGAACTACGAATACGACAAACATTGCGATCAAAGCAAGGTAAATTGGGGCTCTTTTTTTCAAGAATGACTTAAAATCATTCTTTTTTGGTTTATCTTTCTTTTTTTTGCTCTCTCTACTCATATCCCTTCAATCTAGTTTTTAGCACCTAGAATTAAAACTTGCCAAGGAAATAAAATTTTTCCGTTTTGCTTCGTGTATTGTAATGTTTTATCTTTGACTAACTGTTTCAATTCTTTTCTTTTTGAATAATCTAAATTGTTTAGCTTTTCTTTTAGTGGTTCTGCAATGTATTTTAGATAATTTCTCCAATAATCTTCAAATTTCCCTGGACTGAAATGAAAGACATAATCTTTTACAACAATGTTTGAGAATCCTGCTTTATTTACTTCTTTTTTCAAAGATGATTTCGTTCCAAATCTATCAAGATCTGGAGAACCTGGTGGTACATAATCTGGAATATACTTGGTAACTGAATCAGTAATACTGCTAAAGAAAGGAACAGAATCTTTATTTCCATGAACGGAAATTCCAATATTTCCTGATTTTTTGAGGCTATTTTTCATATTTTTTAATGCTTTTTGAGCATTAGGAAAGAAAAACAATGCGTATTGACATGTAACAGCATTAAATTTTTTAGAAAAATTGAATTTTTCAGCATCAGTATTTACAAAATCAACATTTGATTTTTTACCGTTCCATTTTTTTGCAATTTTAATCGCTGCACTTGAAGTATCTACTCCTACTACATATCCTGATTTTCCTATCTTTTTTTGAATTTCATTTGTAACTACTCCGGTACCGCATGCAACATCCAATACTGCATCTCCATTTTTGATATTTACTAATTCCACTAATTTTTTTGTACTTTGAAATGGTCCTTTATTTACACTAGCCCATTTCTTATGATATCTAGGAGCAACCTCATTCCAAATTTTTATATTTCGTTGTTTGTATTCTGAATGAATAATTTTCATCTATTACTTTTACCTTATCTGATCTATTTTATCTAATCTTTTCTAAATCTGATTTTAATATTCTACTTGTTTCATGGTAGCATCTATATTCTATCAGTTTTAATTTTTTCATTTGATTTTTACTTCAATTTGTTTTCTGATAAGTTTAGCAATTTTTTCTTTACTCATCCATTTTGAAACAATATTTTTTTTAGAATCTACAATGATGACTTGATTTTTTTGAGGATTTTTCTTATATCTTATTGAACCAATATCATTTGCAATAATCATGTCTGCAGATGACTCATTTAATTTTTTTTCAGCTGATTTGATTAATTGGTTTTTTGTTAGATTTGTTTCTGCTTTGAAACCCATAAGTAATACATTTTTTTGATATTTTTTTATTTGATCTATGATTTTTGGAGCTTTTTTAAGGCTAATAGTCATGATTGTTTTTGAACTTTTTATCTTGTTTTTACTTTGAATTGTAGGTACATAATCTGCAATAGCTGCAACCATTATTACAATATCAAATTTCTTCTTTAATTCTAATTTTACAGCTAATTCCATTTCTTTGCTGGATGAAACATTGACGATTTTTGCACCTTTTGGAGGTTTTTCTTTTCCTGGCCCATAAACAAATGTAACTTTAGCTCCTGCAGAAATTAATTCTGCTGCTAAACTTACTCCTGTTTTTCCAGAACTATGGTTTGTAATTGCACGAACAGGATCTATCTGTTCAACAGTTGGTCCTGCAGTAATCAATATTTTTTTATTTTTTAATATAGATGAAAATCCAAATTTTTTTAACACGTTATCTAAAACATCTTCTGGTTCAGGAGATTTTGCTTTATCTTCTATTAGTTTAGGAGAAATGAATTCAATTTTATTTTTTAGAAATTTGATATTTTTTTTAACTGCAGAGTTTTCATACATTGATGCATGCATTGCTAGACACATCAAAATTGGAATTTTTGATCCAAATCCTACTGTAAGAACTGTTGATATAGGCGTATCGTCAATTCCGTTAGCTAATTTCCCTAATGTATTTGCAGTTGCTGGATATACTATTAGAAGATCAGATTGATTATAGTCTGCTAATTTAATGTGTTCTAATTCACCTGTAAGTTTTGTAATTACGTCATTACCTGTTGCCCATTTGAAATATTCTGGTTGAATCAGTTTTGTTACTGCATTACTGGTGACACACGTTACATCAGCTCCATGTCTCATTAGTAATCTAGCAAGTTCAATTGCTTTGTAAGCTGCAACGCTACCTGCTACACATAATACAATTTTTTTCCCAGATAACTCTACACCATGTGAACTAACTATGTCTAAAGATGGATGATCTTTTCTTTTTGGTTTTTTTTTAACTACCAAGTGCTTCACGTAATTTTTTTAATTCTTCTTCGTTCATTGAAAATGTGTTTTCTTTAGCAGGAAATGCACCTGATTCAACCTCCGTTTTGTATTCTTCAAGTGATTTTACAATATCTTCAGATAAATTCATGTATCTTTTGGCAAATTTTGGTTTAATTTTGTCATACATACCTAACAAATCTTGAACAACCAATACTTGTCCATCGCAATTTACGCCAGAACCTATTCCTATAGTGGGAATTCTAACGGATTCGGAAATAATTTGTCCAACCTCATGACTAATCATTTCTAAAGCAATACTGAAAACTCCGACACCTTCTAATTCCTTGGCATCTTCAATTAATTTTATTGCGCTATCTTTTGTTCTACCTTGAACTTTGTATCCTTCTGAAAGCATCGTAGTTTGTGGTTGTAGTCCAATATGCCCCATTACAGGAATTCCTACATCCACTATCGCACTAATTGTTTCAGCCATGATTGAACCACCTTCAAGTTTTATTGCATCTGCACCAGCTTTGATTAATCTGCCAGAATTATTTATGGCATCTTCGATACTGGTCTGGTATGACATGAAAGGTAAATCTGCTACTAATAGAGAATTTTTTCTTGCTCTGCTAACAGCTTCAGTAAACATACACATTTGATCCATTGTAACAGGAATTGTATTTTCATATCCGAGCATTACCATTCCAGCACTATCTCCAACTAACATTACATCAATTCCTGCCCTATCACATAGTGAAGCTAGAGTATAATCGTAACTTGTAATTACAGAAATTTTCCTTTTCTCTTTTTTCATATTAATAATATCTTGAACAGTTTTATGCAATTTTGGCTCTCCTATCCAAATTATTTTTTATTTGAATTATATTTTTTTTTAGATTTTCCTTATTATCAAAATCATCAATTATTTTTTGAAGACTTTTCTGATTTTTTTTTGATAGTTTTTTTGATTCATTAATTAGTAAATCAATTGCTCTAGTTACATTATCTACAATTGTAATATTTGCTGCCTGTGATGTTCTAGAAAGTGGATTTAGATCAAACGTTATGACTATTTTTCCAGCTTTTCTTAATGCCATCGTTCTGTCTCCGTCTTCTAAAGGAATTACCACAACATCTGCTACAAAAATTCCATTTTTATCTACAATTCTTCTTGCAGAATCTATTCCTGGTAATTTTTTAGATGATGTAGTTTTAGATCCTAAAATTTCATTGGCGCCATTTTTTTTCAGAGTTTTAATGATTGATGTTTTTCTTTTTTCATTAACATAGAATAGATTTACCTCAAGTTTTGCTTTGATTTGTTTTGATAGTTTTACAATTTGTTTTGGACATAATGCTGCTATATTTCCATTAACTGAGATAACTGGCACTTTTGCTACAAGTAATTGAGCTGCAGCAGCCTTGATAGCTTGTGCGGCAGCCTTACCTGTCTTTTCTCCTAAAAGATAATCAAATGCCTCTCCTCTACCTTGAGCTAAAAGGCCTTCTTTAGCAACTAATCCCTTGTCAAATCCTTCAACAAGTTTCTCACGAATTAGAAGAGATTTAGCTCTAGGATGTGATTTAGGAATTAGTGACATGATCTTTAATTAATTATTTAAAATTCTGGCTCCACTATCATCTAATTCTGATTTTATTAAAATTCCATCTGGATATTTTTGCAGAATTTTTAAAACTCTGGATTCCTCTTTCTGTGGAACCATAGAAAAAATTGTTTCTCCAAAAAGAGCAATTCCACACTTAATCTTATTTTCAGATAACTCTTCTGCTATTTTTTGCATTCTAGGAGTCATTACATCTACATATTTTGCAAATTCTAATGACATGTCTTGAAAATGATCATAATCTTTTGACTCTAATAATTGATTTACCATTTTTCCACCTAATCCATTAATTTGAGATAAATGTTCTTTGATGAATTTATTTGTAGAAATTGGAGAAAAACAAATCATAATAATTGAAATTTTGTCTGTAGGAATTTTTTCAACATATCCAATTCCTGGTGCTCCAGGTTTGACTCTAATTTCAAATCCTCCATAGTATGATGCTAAGACATCTCCAAGCCCTGTTTTACAATTTATTTCCGCATTATGAGCAATTTGACCAATCATTGTTTTTTCTAATTTGGTTTTAAGTGCTTGATCTAATGCAAATGATAATGATAATGCAACTGCACCACTTGAACCTAAACCATAACCAACTGGAATGGATATGTTATGCTCTATATCAAAAAACTTATCTGAAAATTCCCCTAATTTTAAAAATTCATTTAATATGTATTGTGAAACATTTGTTTTGTCTGATTGATATCCATATGTTGTGATTTTAAAACTTGATTCTTGATTATTTTTTCTTTCTATTTTTACTCTTGTTGTGACTCCTTGATTTATTGAAAAACCTGCCCCCATTGAGCCTAAATTTTCTAAACTATTTTCATGGCCTTCTAAATGGGCTTTGAAAAAACCTGTAATATGTGCTGGACAAAATGCTGTTGCCTCCATTAATCTAAGTTTAAATTTTACACAAAATATAAGAATATGGCTTAAATTAATTATATTAGTATAAATTGACTAAATTCATTCGACGCCTACAAAGAATTGGAAGTAGCATGCTTGTTTCATTACCTAAAGAGTGGATTGATGCAAATAATCTAGATAAAGGCAGCCAGGTTGAAATAGAAACTGGCCAAGATAGTATTTCTATATCTACAAATAAAGAAACACGACCAACAAAAGAACTCGCAATTTCGTATCCGTTACCTAAAGAAGAAAATATTGTTGCAAACATTACAGGTGCATATCTTTTAGGGTTTGATGTTATTGTGATTAATTCAAAATCTATTATTCCAGGAAAAGATCGAGAAGAAATTCGTAATTCAATGAGACGATTAGTTGGTATGGAGATTATTGAAGAAGATGCGTCTCACATTAATATGCAATTTCTATTGGATGCAACAACACTTAATCCATCAAAAATCCTCAAACGAATGAGTTCTATTGCACTTGGAATGTATGATGATGTACTAAATGGATTAATTTCATATGATAAATCTAATCTTCAGACATTGTCTAATCGTGATGTTGAAGTAAATAGACAATATTTCTTACTGGTTCGTTTAATTCGCAGTACGTTAGTTGATAAAAGATTATCCAATGCATTTAATTTAGAAAATATAGATGTACTTGATTATAGAATTGCTGCAAATGTTCTTGAAAATGCAGGTGATTCTATTGTTGAACTTTCTAATTTTATCTTTAATTTTTCATTATCAGAAGAGTTTTCTAAAAAAATTTATGATGTCGTAAAAGATTTTAATAAACTTGCAGAAAAATCTATTGATGCTTTTATACAACCTGATAGACTTTTAGCTATTGAAGCAATTTCTATGCATAAACAATATGAAAAAAAACTTAGTTTACTTCGAACTACATTAGGAAATAAAAAACAAATTCCTTTAGATTTTCTTGATCTTGTGTACATGTTTGAAAGAATTGCACAATCTTGGGCTGATGTTGTAGATCTTGTGCAACCGATCTATAATGAATAACTAGTATAGTTTTTTCTTTGCAGCATATGTTAAAATCGTACATATTGTTTTTGAGTCTTGAATTTTGCCAGTTTTTATCATTGAAAGGAGTTTTTTGAAATCCATTTTTACTACAGATAAAATTTCATCTTCATCAAGACTCAAATCAGATATTTTCTTCAACCCTGAGGCTAGAAAACAATGAATTATCTCTGCGTTATAGCCAATTGATGGATAATAGGTAATGAGAGGAGTCATTTTTTTGGCTCTATATCCAGTTTCTTCTTCTAATTCTCTAAATGCACATTTTATGGGTTCTTCTTTTTTTTCTAATGTTCCAGCAGGAATTTCTAAAACATATCCATGTGGAAATCTATGTTGTTTAACAAGAATTACCTTTTCATTTTCATCAAACGCAAGCATGGCTGCAGCGCCTCTATGTTTGATAACTTCTCGTTTAACTTTCCTGCCTTCAATTTTACCATCGTAAACGCTAAGACCTAAAATTTTTCCTTCATAGATCTTTTTTTCTTTCATATAATTTATAGAAAATTATTCTTATTTAATTGGTTTGATATGTTAAATGTAATTTTGGCGATTTTTTGAAATCATTTATAGCTGTTTCTATCCATTTTATGTAAAATGACATTTTCTTTGGAATAAACAAATCAATTGATTTTATATTTTTAATATTTCTGATTTTTTGTGTTAATTCATCCATTCTGAAAATATTATCACTGTACATAAACAAAACAATTTGATTTTTTGCTATAAATGGAATTTGTAAATATGAATCAGAAAACGAATTATTCAAATTTTCTAAAGTTTCTTTTAGATCTCCTTCTATCCAAGTAAGTATAGCATGAGGAATAAAATTTTCAATTTTTCTAGGATCATAAACTAGTGTAAATTGTATTCCTTCATTTTTATGTAACTTTTCTATACATCTTGTAATTGTTTTTGTTGACATTTTTGTATTTCTTGCAATTTGTTCTATTCTTTGTCTGGGATCTTTAATTAATTCTTCTAGAATTTCTAAATCTGTTTTTGTTAGATTTGAACTAAATCCTGGATTTTTTGCCTCAAAAATAGATAAAACTCTAACATCCTTCATCAATTTTTTTGCAAGTTCAATTTTTTGATTGATATTTTCTTTTATAGAAATTCCACAAACTGTTATTCCACCAACACATGGTACCACAAAATATGGTTCACCCACAAGACTTGCTTGCTCTAAAATTTCTGTAATATTTTCTCCTGATACGACAAAATACAATACCCCATATCCTAATACTGGAGGTTCAACTTTGACAAAAAATCCTTCAATTATCTTCTTTTTTATCATTTTTCGAATTCTGGTCCTGACGGCTCCACCTGATATGTCCAATTCTATACCTATCTGTCGATCCGATTCTCTACAATTATTCAATAATCTACTTAGAATTTTAATATCTAAATTGTCCATTATATCACCTAAAATGACTCCATTAACAATAAAAATAACTAATATCATATAAAATTGTCTATATTGTTAGCACTATACATCATAGACATTATATATTAGACTATTTTATTTATTATATGGATTACAGGATAAAATTAGCAAAGCGAATGCTGTTCAATAAAAGGGGCAGCCTAATTGGTGCTATTTTGGCTGTAACTGTTGGAATTTTAGTTATTCATGTAAACTTTGTAATTTTTCAGGGATTGTATGATGCATTTGTCAGAGATATCCGTGATTACAATACTGGTGATGTGATTGTAACTGATGAATTTGATTTTATAGACAAATCTGATCAGTCTCTTATTAGATGGTTTGAACGCATCCCAGATGTTAAAGCCGCAACTCCGCGGCTATCTACAACATCTGAAATGAATATGACAAAAAATGGAAAGTTAGTTGAAGAAAGCAGAATTTCATTGGTAGGAGTTGATCCATTTAATGATGTTAGAGCTTCTACAGCACACACAACTGTTTCTGATGGAAGTTATGTTTTTTCAAGAAATTCTATTGTGTTAGGATCTACTGTTGCGAGAGATTTGGGAGGAGCTCAAGTAGGTGATAGCGTAAAAGTTTTGGTAGTTGATAGATGGGGGGAAGATCAAATTAGAAGATTTCTAGTTACTGGAATAGCAAATTCACCTGGAGGAACAGGATTTGATTATTCTGGTGTTATTCATATTGATACGTTACGTGATATGATGAGTAGAAATGGAGATACAGGTTCATTTATGGTAAAATTACATGATTCCTCTGCTTCAACAGAAGTTAAAGAATTCTTTTTGCGTTCATTCCCTAATGATGACTTTATTGCTGAAACAACCGAAGAAGCATCAGAAGCACAACTTGAAGGATTTAGATCTGGTATTGCCATGATTAACATGGTTGGTTATTTCGGAATGATGTCTTCTGCATTTGCAGTTGTTACAATCCAAATGATGTTGGTAAATGGAAAAACTAGGGAAATAGGTGTAATGAGATCAATTGGTGCCAAACGAAAAGATATTTTAATAATTTTTATTTTCCAAGGAATGATAATTGGAGCTATAGGTGCTGGTGTCGGCACTGCAGCTGGATTAGGTTATACTTTTTATGCTAAAGAAACAAAAATGTCGTTTGCTGGAAGTCTTGAATTAGAAGTAACCTATAACTGGGAAAAAATTATCCAAACTGCGTTAATGTCATTTAGTTTAGCAATAATTGCATCTCTATACCCATCGTATAGAGCTACAAAGCTATTACCTGTGGAGGCTATGCGAACTGTCTAGCGTACTTGAGATTAATAATATCAACAAAATCTATGGAGAAAGTGATAGTCAAGTAAAAGCTCTTGATAATGTTTCATTCTCAATTAAACAAGGAGAATTTGTTTTAATTGTCGGTAGCTCTGGATCTGGTAAATCTACATTATTAAACATGATTGGATTATTAGATCATCCTACAAAAGGTAAAATTTCAATTGATGGAATTGATACTACGACACTTAATGATGATGAAATTTCTTCATTTAGAAACAAAAAACTAGGGTTTATTTTTCAATTTTCAAATCTACTTACTGATCTTTCGGTTTTAGAAAATGTTTTGTTACCAATGCAAATTGCAGGTAATCATACCGCAGAAAAAGATGCTATGGATTTACTGAAAATAGTTGGTTTAGAAAATCAAGTGCGTAAACGTGCAAATAAAATTTCAGGTGGACAAGCTCAAAGAGTTGCAATTGCAAGAGGTTTAATCAATAAACCCTCAATTGTATTAGCAGATGAGCCAACTGGCAATCTTGATTCTGTTACTTCACAAACAATTGTTCAATTAATGAAATCAATGGCAAAAAAACTTAATCAAACATTCATAATTGTTACTCACGATAGACAACATTTTGGTGATGTTGATAGGGTAATTACAATTAAAGATGGTAAAGCATTTGAAGACGATTTACCATCAGAAATGGAGATTACTGCATGATGAATTCAAAAATTATTTTATCATTATTTGTAATTGGATTATCGCCAATAATTTTTGATAATTCATATGCACAAATTACTTCTGGCGGATTTGGACAATCTCCATTTGAAAGAGATTTCGGTGATGTGAAGTTCTTAGATGCATATTTTGGTACTTTAAATGATAAAATTGAAATTGAAGCAGGCGATAGTAATGTCCCATTTACAGTTGTATTTGCTAATGTAGGCACTCAAGATATTACCGGTATTCAAGGACAACTATCATTACCAACTAATTTTTCTTCATTTGATGGTCCAGGCTCGGTAATTCATGCTGATAGTGATTCAAATTCATTGGCAGGAGAGAATTTCCATCTGACGTTTTTTGTAAACATCAATGAAAATTCACAAATTCAGCAATATCCTGGAACTGTAAAAGTTGATTATTCAAGACTAAGGGAATCGGGAGTTAGAACAGCCTTTGCTAATTTTGATTTTAAGATTACAGGTGACAGTGTGATAAATGTAAAAGCTCAAGAACCATTTCTCACGTCTTTAAGATCTAATGATGTTGTAATTGAAATTTCGAATGATGGAACTGCTCTTATTTCTGGTGTAGATATTGTTGCTACGAATACGTCTACAGAACTTGCATCTACATCATCATCGACTACCAATGTTGAAAACGTTGTAATTTTAGAATCTAGTTGGGATATTGGAAACATTGCTGCAAAATCAGCAAGATCTCTTACAGCAACTGTATATGTACCTGAATCACTCAAAGGTGATACCTTAAGAATTCCTTTGTCCATTTCATATTATAATGCACATGGTGATTTACATCAAGTTTCAAAAATTGTTGATTTTTATATTAAGGGCTTGATTGATTTGACAATTTTTAATGTGGATGTAATTGAATTATCTGGCACTCAAATGATAATTGGTGAAATTATTAACGAAGGTAATGAAGATGGATTATTTGGTTTTGTATCTATTGAATCTAAAGGGGATTCTAATATCAAATCATCTACTCAATTCATTGATGAAATAGAAGTAGATGCACCAGTACCATTTAACGTTCCAATTGAATTTGATGGTGAACCCCAATACGGTGAACATGATATCACTATCACTGTTAGATACAAAGATAGTACAAGAGATGAGATCTTTCTAAATTATGATACAACAATTACTGTAAAGGCACCATCAAATGAAGACGAAGATTCTACTGATCCGACAATGATAATTATTCCAATTCTTTTGATAATAGGAGCTGCATTTTACATCATTCGTAGGCGTAAAAAAGCAGTGATTAATACTAGTTGAAGATATAATTTTAAATCTAAATTGGAGAATTAAGGAATAATAAATTGAGATTAACCATTATCATTCTCATTGCAGTTTTGTCTATTGGAAGTATAGTAATCTCATTGGGTTTTCTAACTTCTCAAGAATACATTGATGTTCCTGAAATTACTAACCAATATGAAAAATTGGAATCATACAAAAATGAATTAGAAAAAATTAATCAGCAAAATCAAAAAATTTTGAATGATTTGGAAGATCAAATTAAGAATTCAGATGATGTTCATATAGATCAAATTAATGATGAGATTAAAGTAATAAAACGTGTAATTGAAGAAAACAAAGCAGAATTAGAACAAGTGCTTACAAAATTGTCTCAAATAGAATCTAATCCATAGTAAAACTAATTTCTATTTTTGGAAAATCTAGATCATAATTATATTCTATTTTAAGAAGATAATGTTGAGTATAGCAAAAGGAATCTTTCTTTTTTTAGTAATGGTATTATAGAATTTATCACAGCATCTTTACTGTAGTATCTAAAGATCTTTCTAAATTCATATAGTTATTTATCATGAAGTTTTTATTGGAAATACATCAAAAGTTAACAATTTTAGGAGTAATTTTGTTAGTTGTGACTTTTTTAATTAATTATTATCACCAAGATACTCATCCGGGTGCTGGATTCAACTATGCATATGTTACTGGAATTTTGATGTTGGTAGCATTTTCAATTAGTTTTGTAATGTTTACAAAAAATCAACTAAAGTGATCTTAATTTCAATATGTAATGGATGGTGTGATATCTTTTGTAAGAAAAGTCTTCATCTTATCTACTTGAATTAATTTTGTTTGAACAAAAAATACGTGTAGGAATTATCAGTGAGATTCAAATACCGTTTCTTAATATTTTGTTTAGTCACCAAAAAATAAATCGTTTTTGGTCTTAGACTGTTCAATTTTTGACCGTAAGATTATAAGCTATTACTGGATCTTGCGATTATGCCTGGTGATGAAATTGAAGTACCAAAAGAATTACGAGAATTCATGTTAGAAGAAGCTACAGAAACAATCCTTGGACAAAAAAATGGCGCGAACAAACAATATCGTTATGGAAATTTACACATAAGAGAATACGATGATAAATTTTTAGTTCATAATGATAAAATTGATCCACGTAAAGATCCAATGGGACATTTAGCTTATGATGCTCCTGAAGTTTTAATTGGTTTGGCGTGTGCAATTTTTGGTGGTTCACAAATTGCAAAAAAAATTACAAATAATAATTCTAAAAAATTAACAATAACGTCAGGGTTAATATCTTCAATAATTTCTGGATATATTGGATATTTAGCTACTAAGAAAATTAAAAATTATTTGGAGTAAATCATATGTCTACTGTTAGAACTATTCAGATACTCTTTAAACTCCTTCCATCTATTCTGGCATTACGCAAAGATAGAAAAAAATGGATAAATCAGGAAAAAAGTCAAATCGATTCAGAACAGTTTAGAAAAAATGCTCGAAAAGTACTTGACACTTTCATCTCTTTAGGCCCTGTATACATAAAATTAGGACAGTGGCTTTCTTCACGAGCAGATATTTTACCACAACCATATTTAGAAGAACTCTCAAAACTTCAAGACAGTGTCCCATCTGCCCCATTTGATCAAGTTAGACCAATAATTGAAAAAGATCTTGGCCCTATTGATGAAAAATTTGATAATATTGATCCCAATTCTATATCTGGTGCTTCGTTAGGTCAAGTTTATCGTGGAACTATTTCAGGTCAGCAGATTGTTGTCAAAGTTAAAAGACCTGGAATTGAAAAAGTTATAGCAAAAGATCTCCAGGTTCTAAAAAAAGTCCTTCCGCTTGCATTGAGATTTGTTGATCCTAATTTACGCTATTCAGCAAAAGCAATGCTTTCTCAATTTATTGAAACAATTCATGAAGAAATGGATTACAAAAATGAATTGCAAAATCTTAAAAGAATCAAAGAGGATATGGCAGGATCAACTAATGTAATTGTGCCGTTAGTTTATGATGATTATTCATCAAAAAATATACTTATCATGGAATATTTGCCTGGAATTAAGGTTACAAATGTTCAAGCTTTAGATGAAAAAGGAATTGATAGAGAACAGCTTGTAATTGATGTTCACAAGGTATTTTTCACAATGCTTCTAAAACATTCTGTTTTTCATGCAGATCCTCACCCTGGAAATATTTCTGTAACTGATGATGGAAAACTCATTTTATATGATTATGGAATGGTAGGGCGAATAAACAATGAAACACGATTCAAATTGATCAGGCTGTATCTGGCACTAGTTGAAAGAAATCCTCCTAGAGTAGTAAATGCAATGGTTGATCTTTCAATGCTAACTCCTGGTTACAATCGAGAGGTCATTGAAAAAGGAATTGAACTTTCAATTCGTGCAATGCATGGAAACAAACCTGATGAAATGGAAGTTCAAAGTTTGATGGAGCTTGCAAATCAAACAATGAGTAAGTTTCCATTTGTATTGCCAAAGAATTTAGCTTTGTATATGAGAATGGCGTCAATCATTGAGGGAATTTATAAAACTCATGATGTTGATTTTAAATTTGTCAAAGTTTTAAAAAATATTTTACAAGAAGAAAATCTTGTTCCACGAGCATATGTTGAAGAATTAAAAATTTCATTTGATAATTTTTCAAAATCAATTGATTCTGCACTTAGAATTGGACCTGAGATGAAAAAATTCATGGATGAAGTTCAAATACACATGAAAAAAGGAAGACCGATGGTTTTAATCAGTGGAAGCATATTTGCATCTGCAATTTTTCTTGGCTCTGTATTTTTATTTCAATCAAGTGAATCACTTGGATTGATTGGTATGATAGGCTCTGGTTTGATTGTGGCAGTATCAGGATTTTTTAGAAAATATTAGATTATTCTATTGGAATATCTTTTCCCCTTTTGGTAACAGGGATAATTAATGTGAGAATCCCATTTTCATATTTTGCAGATTCAATTTTTTCTTCACCCTGCTTAATTTCCATGGGGAGTCTAACTTTTTTATCTAATACATTTGGTCTTTGGTTTGATATCAAAGATTTAGATTCTTTTTCATTAATTGTTTTTTTTGCATTGATAGAAAGAATATCTCCACATAATGATAATTCAATTTCATTTTTTGTAAAGCCAGGAATGTCAATTACAATTTTTAGATTTTCATCATTGAGATACATATCCATTGGCGGTAAAGCAAATTCATAGAATTCTCTTGATTTGTTTCCAATCTCTTTAATTACGTCTTTTACGAGTCCCAATTTGTGTTATATGTTCAATTTTTAGTTATAAATCTTGATAGATTTTTAATCAATTAATCTCTCAGTTTTGATATCTCATGATTATTGTAATTGAAGGTGGAGATCAGGCAGGAAAGTTAACGCAATCCATTTTATTAGAAAAAGCTCTCAAAAAACGAAAAATCAAAACAAAACTGTTTCATTTTCCTGACTATGAGACTTCAATTGGTAAAGAAATTAGAAAATATTTAGACGGAAAAAGAAAATTTCCGCCTCAAGTAATTCATTGTCTTTTGGCTGCAAACAGATGGGAAAAACTTGATACAATTTTAGCAGCTGAGGAAAAAAATTCTGTTTTAATCATGAATAGATATTACCATTCTAATTTAGTTTATGGATTAGCAAATGGTTTGAAACAAAAATGGCTTGAGAGTCTTGATGAAGGTCTTCCAAAGGCTGATCTTGTTATTCTACTTGATATTACTCAAAAAGAATCGTTTTCAAGAACTCCTCAAAATAAAATTGGAGGAAGGAAAATGAAACGGGATAAATTTGAAAAAAATAAAGAATTTTCTATAAAGATTTCTAATCTTTACAGGACTGTCGGCAAGAAAAAACATTGGAAAATAATTGATGCAACCATGTCTAAAGAAAACGTCCATATAGAAATTCTAAAAACATTTTCAAAGAAATTAGGAATATGAAAAAAAATTACTTGGATATTATTGATCCAATTCATGATTTTATTCGTGTTTATGATTATGAACTTTCAATAATTGATAATCCACTTTTTCAAAGATTGAGACGAATTAAACAGCTTTCTGGTGCGCATTTGACATATCCTTCAGCACAACATAGTCGATTTGAGCATTCTCTAGGAGTTATGCATATTGCTAGTCAAGCTGGTTTTGCATTAAATGAAAAAGGATTTCTAAATTCTGATGATGTTCAATTATTACGTATTGCAGGATTGTTACATGATATTGGTCATGGACCTTTTTCTCATTTGTTTGAAGAAGTAATAAAAGAAAAAAAACTTTCACACGAAGATTATGGAAAAAAAATTATTCTAGAATCTGAAATTGGTGACATATTATCAAAAACAGGATTTAATAAAAAACTAATTACTAAAATCGCATTTGGAGAATCAAAATATCAATATTTAAATGAAATTGTTTCAGGAGCTCTAAGTGCAGATATGATGGATTATTTGCTGAGAGATGGTTATTTTACAGGAGCTGAACATGCAAAAATAGATCATAAAAGAATTACACAATCTCTTGACATTCATAAAAACAAACTTGCTTTGGAACGTTCAGCGCTTTATTCTTTTGAATCAATGATGCATTCAAGATATCAAATGTTCAAAGCAGTATATTTTCATAAAACTGTACGTGCAGCAGAGGTCATGCTTATTGAAGCATTAAGATTGTCTGATGATGAATTTGGTTTTACATCTTTTAATCTAAATGAATTCGTTAAGCTAACTGATGAATATGTCCTGTCATTGTTGATTAAATCCAAATCTTCTAAACTTAAACGAGCAAGGCAATTTGCAGAAGATTATCAAAATCGTAAATTGCTAAAATGCGTATATGAAAGAATACTTACAAATCAAACAAACCTTAAGAAAACAAGAACCGATGAACTTAGAATTGAAATTTCTAAAAGATCCAAAGTTGTTGAAAATGAAATTTTTGTAGATAGTTCTGTTACCCCATCTATTCCACTTGCTCCATCAAAAAATGAGTCAAAATCAATTATCTTGATTACTCATGAGGGTACAAAATCTTCAGTAAAAGAGATACCCATTTCTGATATACCTGTGGTTTCAGCGATTTCAGGGTTCATGAATATACTTAGAATATACACTCATCAAAAGAATAGAAAAAAAGTTGAAATTGCCTCAAAATCAATACTCGGTGTTCTAAAATGAAAAAACGAATTGTAATCAAATTATCTGGACGAATTTTTGGTATAGACAACGTCAAAGTTCTAAAAGATTATGCCACATTTTTGGTGAAAATTAGCAAATTTTATCAACCTATTGTAATTGCAGGAGGTGGTAGTATTGCTCGGCATTACATCTCTCATGCAAGATCCTCTGGAGCAGATGAATCTACGCTTGATGAATTAGGGATTGAAATTTCAAGACTCAATGCAAAATTGTTGATTTATGCTCTGAAAAATAAAGCGTATTCGCATCCACCAACCACTTTACAAGAAGTAAGACATGCGGTGGACGATGGATTAATTGTAGTAGTAGGAGGTCTTCATCCTGGTCAAAGCACTAATGGTACTGCAGCATTGATCGCAGAAAAAATCAAAGCTGAGCAATTTCTTAATGCAACTGATGTTGATGGAGTTTATGATATGGATCCTAATAAATTCAAAAAAGCAAAAAAATTCAAACAAATAGAATTAAAGAATTTGAAAAATATGTTAGTTCATGAAGATTCTGTAGCAGGTGGATATGATTTGATGGATATTGTTGCCCTTAAAATTATAGAGCGTTCAAAAATCAAAACACGAATTATAAAAGCTGATATAAAAATTATTGAAAATGCCATTAAAGGTGGCGACGTTGGCACCAAAATTATTCTTCCTTCGAAATAATTAATCGGAAGGATCGTTTTGAATTACAGGTCTTGTTTGAGACCAAATCTGAATGTCTTTTTTTGGATATTCGGGAATTCCAGTATCTCGTAGTTTTTTATAAATTGATAAGGCCTCTTCTTTCTCCACAGCCTTGGATTGTGCCTTGGTAAATCCATCTTTATCTACTATTACAGCAACATGACCGTCTTCAGAATTAATTACTGCAGCAAATTCTTCTTCTCCGACAGGATAAAATTTCCCATCAATCTTTTTTGTAGTTAACGTTAACATGCCAAATCCGGCAACTTCAAACATCTTCATTTGTGATTTTCCAGCTCTTTGTTTTCCTTGTTGTACGGCTTGAAAATACTGCATATTTCTTCTTCCTGCAATGGTATAATAACTGTCTTAACATTTAAGATATCAAGAGGAAATACAAAGATCATGAATCCTAAAATTTTTGTTGGTATAGCAGTAGCCACTCTTGCTGTAATTTTAGGTGGGATTCTTTTAGTGGGACCTACAATTACCATATCTTCTCAAGACAATCCTGGAATTCAGAATAATCCAGAAGCTCAAGCTATTCAAATCGAATTAGATGAGCTTTATGTTGAAAGAATTTCAGAAAGAACTGCCACAATCAATATTGCATTTAAAGTCTCTAATCCTAATCCACGTGCAGTAATTGTTCAAACAATGGATTATCAGTTATTTGAAACAAATTACTCTGAATCTGAACAAATTACTGGTGGTGAAATTGGAAGTAGACCTACAGGAATGGTAGAATTTGGATCAAATTACTATACTCTTCTTGGTGAAAATTCAATCATTCTAAAGGAAACTATTGAACTAAAAGGTAATAACAATACTCCTGAATTATGGAAAGTTCTCAATGATGATAATCCATCTTGGAGAGTTTCCGGTACTGTTTTTTACAATTTAAGTTCAATGACTAGCGGTCAAGAAAATACACTTAACTTTGAATTTACAAAATAAACTAGATAGTATCATAAAATCTTAAATTATGATAATATGTTTTTAGAGGAAAAATATTGGCAAAGTTATAAAAGTCTGTTTCGTTGTCTTTTATCAAATGGCAGAAGCAGGTATGGCCGCATTTGGCGCAGCAGCGGGAATCGCAGTTGCACTAGCAGTAGTGTGTTTCGCTCTACGTGGTAAAGGACATCCGGAACCACTTAATTAAACAAGGATTTTTCCTTTACAATATTTTTCTAATTTTTCATTAACCTTTCTTGCCAAATCCTAACATTTCTGCTAGGTCTGATTGTTTGGCATTCTTCTTTTTCATGAAACATCTTTCATAATACTGACAATTCGAGCACTCAGATGATGGCTCTAAAATGGGAGTTTTTTGCTCTTTAAGAAGATCATTTAGAACTCTAACTCTTCGAATAATTTCTTCAAACATCTTTTTATTTCGTGAAATTGAAAATGATATTTCTTTTCTATCTTCAGTAATGTATATGATAATTCCATCTGATTTATCATAAATCCACATACATGCATTCAGATAAAGAACATCATTTGCTAGGGGATTTTCTAGATCTGTTGTTCCTCCTCTGAACAAGAATATGAAGTCATCAATTAACATGTCAACTTGACCCTTTAGTTTGATATCTTCTATGTCAAAGTCTTTTAGATCGCTTCCATATTGTAATTTTCTGAGTAAACCTGAAAGAAGTTCATTGAATCCTTTTCTCTGAATTCCTTGTGGGTCAATTCTATCATAATATGACCTTCTCAGGCATTGTACTACCTCATGTAGATGTATAGTCTGAATATCTGCTGAATCAATTTTAATTTCTAGCTCTTTTCCAATGGAGTTTATTGCATTTTCAACAATGCTTCGAAAATCTCTATCACCCATCATGATGCATCATTCATATTTTTTGACTTCTTATACTTAGCTCATAAGTTTGGTTATCACTTTTGAAATTTTTCCTGAAAATGCAAGTATAACAAAATGAAGACCAAAGCCAATAATTGCTCCAATGATAAGTTCGCCTGTTAGAAAATAAAATCCTAGGAATACTGCTAATGGGGGTAGGGCAAAAATCATGGCTAAAAATGAGCTAACCCATATGAATTTGATTAATAATTCTGTAGAAATTTCAGTTTTTTTCTTTTTAAAATTAAACATTTCAAAAGTCCTATTCTTGTTCTAGGATTAATTTTGACATTGTAGTCTCAGTTGGAATTTTTTGTTCAACAGCAAAAGCGATTGCTGCCAGATTTCTAATTTCAAATGAGGTTAATTTTGTAATTCCAACAATTGTTGCAAAGCTAAACATCTTTGTGAATGATCTAAGTGATGAATTGTATATTGACATTTCAAAGGCCCTTTCAAATCCGGCAATTGCGTCTAATTCATTTTCTACCTGTGGAACTAAATCTTTGTATTTTGTACTTGATAATTCATTAAATGCGTCTCTAACTGAAGATGCTGCAATCATTCTTCCAAGTAATTCTTTAGCTGGTGGATTGGTACTAATTATCAAATCTTGAATTTGTTCTTCTTGCAATCCCCAGAATTTTCCTCGAATCACACTTAGAATATTGTAAAAATCAATATCCATTGAAACAATTTTTGTAGCTTCTTTATCAGCATAATTTTTCATTGCTCCGGCTAGATGTTGAAATAATATTTTATCAAAATATGTATCAAAGATTTGTAAATTTTTCTTTTCATTGTACAATGCAGCAGCTTTTGATATTTCATCTGCAAATTCAACTGAATTCAAACTTGCAACTGCTTCTTCAAAATCCTTGGCAACTAATGCTTTAATAATTACATCTCTTTGTTTGATTAATTCTTCTGCATGAAGGTTAACATGAGATTCAATCTCTTCTTGAGGTTTTCCTAAGATTTTGCCTTTTAAAATCAATTTTAGATTTGAAACAATAAATTTCATATAGTATGCATCTAGTACTCCGGAATTTCCTGAAGTTTTTGCAATAGAGTAGTGAATGTCTGCTAATTTGCTTCTTAGTGCTGATTCAATATTTTGTGACGAATATGGTTTTTGGACATCTGCTACAGCTTCAGCATATACTGTATTTTTAATTCTAGTCATCAATTCCTCCAAATCTCTAGATTCTGCTAGTGTTTGAAAATCCCCTCTTGTGAGTAATTTACCTCGTTTACTGTATGCTTTTACTGAGGCATAGACATTCTTTGATGATCCCATATCTTAGAAACAAACACGAATAGATTTTAATGTTTAGAACCAATATGTGCTAGAATTTGTAATATTTTCCTTTGATTATCTTTGTTGTGTGTCAATATTGATTTTATAAATTGTAAATTACATTTTAATGAAAATTCATCTATTTTACTAATATTTTCAAGTGTGATTGGCATTATGTCCTTTCCATTTATGCACATCGTAGATGTATATTTTTCTAGTAATAAAAAACATAAAACAGGATTAATTGTATACAATAAATTCAATTCTTCTCCAAGATCTTGCTGATCTGTAAAATCTGTGAAATCTATTTTCACTTTATTGTCTTCTATACAAAATAACAATAATGTACCTATCTTTGTTAATTTGTAATATCCTGTACCTTCTTTTTGCAGTAAACGTGGTCCTCTTTTGAGTGGAATTCTTCCTTCCTCTTCAATTATTTTTTGGGGCAGTAGTATTTTTTCAATGTCGTTATAGACGCCAGAGTAAGAATTTTTCCAAGATTGTTTATTCTCTATGCTTATTTTTCTTGAAATTTCTACTTTTGTTCTCTGGTTTGGAATATTTGCAGTTCCAATAATTTTGATTATTTTTCTTTGTCTTTTTGCCTTACCGGTCAATTGGTTTGTTAGCTTAAAAGTTTCAAAAAGGGATGTTTTCAACGTGTTTGATGTCATATTTTATGTTATAAAATATTAGTCTAAAAATAACTTTATTTTTAATAGTAACATAATTTATCAATAATAATGAAATATACTTTTAAATGATTACTCTTGAGTATGAAAAGTGAAAAATCAAAAAGCTTTTCTTATTGTAATGTTTACGTTGGTTTCGGTTGTTTCTGTTACTGCAATGGCTCAGGCTTATGCACAGTCTACATCTGATGGAATGGATGGTTATGTAATTGGAACTTCTGGAATATACACTGGTAATCCTAATGAATGCTGGTATTCTGATGATGATGGTAACATGTTACCTTGTAGAATTGATACTGGTGACACAGCTTTTATGTTAATGGCTACTTCCTTGGTACTTTTAATGAGTCCCGCTGTAGCTGTATTTTATGGTGGTCTTGCTAGAAGTAAAAATGTCGTTAATGTTTTCGGTATGACTTTAATAATTATGGGCATAGCCGCTGTTCAATGGCTTACATTTGGCTATTCTTTGACATTTGGTCCTAATGATGCACCGGGTAATGCATTTATGGGTTCACTTGATTATGTCGGATTTAACAGTGTTTCCCACTATGCCCCACTTGGATCCGTAGGTCCTTGTGGCGATACAGCATCGGCTGCATATCAAATGAATGCAATGGTGGATGCGGATCAATGTAGCCAAGATTGGCCTGGTACCATTCCTCATATGCTTTTCGCGGCATTTCAGGGAACATTTGCAATAATTACTCCTATTCTAATTATTGGTGCTGTTGTTGACCGAATGAAATTCAGTGCGGTTTTGATATTTGTTATAGTTTGGTCTACATTTGTCTACTATCCAGTTGCACATTGGATATGGGGTGGTGGATTTATGGCTGATGGTACATTAGATTTAGATCCTTCTCTTGCACCTAGTTCTGTGCTTGACTTTGCCGGAGGGGCAGTTGTACATATTACTGCTGGATTTGCAGCATTAGCTGCTGCGCTTGTTCTAGGAAGAAGAATGGGACTTGGAAAAATTCCAATGGAACCACATAATGTCCCGATGTGTGTTTTAGGTGCTGGTCTTCTTTGGTTTGGTTGGTTTGGATTTAATCCTGGAAGTGAAGTTATGGCAGATGGTATATCTGTTAGTGCTTGGATGGCTACTAACATAGCTGCTGGAATGGGTACTGTGACATGGGTGTTACTTAGTTGGGCTCATACCGGAAAACCAAGTATTATTGGTGCTGCCACTGGAACTATTGCTGGATTAGGAACCATTACTCCTGCGTCTGGTTGGGTAGGTCCAATGGGGGCTTTGATTATTGGAATTGCTGCTGGTGCCGTATGTTATGGTGCAGTTGCATACAAAAATGCTAAGCAATGGGATGATGCTTTAGATGTTTGGGGAGTTCACGGCATGGGTGGATTAACTGGAACCATTCTTACTGGTACATTTGCAAGTCCGCACATATGGGATACTGGTGATGGTATTGGTGCATGGACTGGTACCGCAGAGGGTATGGAACAACAAGGTATTCAAATAATTGGTGCTGTTATAACCGTTGGTTATACTTTAGCAGTTACATTCAGTATTCTTAAAGTGATGGATCTAGTATGGCCTGGAGGTATCAGAGTTACTCCTAGAGAAGAAGAAATAGGATTAGATTTAGCACAGCATGGTGAACGTGCTTATGTTAATGAGTAAATTAAGGTGCAAATTTTATCTTAAGATAAGTATGATTGAATGTGTTAGCAGACAATTTTGATTTAATATTTATGAACTAATGTTAGAATAATAAAAAAATTCATTTAGGTTTTTAATTTTTATATTTTTTATGATGTGCAATTAAAATTTTAAAATTGCTATACAAAATGATTTCACATATTATTTGCTCTCTATATCTTTTTTAATAAGATGCTCTTAACAGAAATATGAAAAGACTTGAAACCATAGTCAAGAGCGATAGACTTTCTGATGTAGTACATGCAATTAGATCTGCAGGTGCAAAAGGTGTAACTGTGACAAGCATAAAAGGTCAAGGTTCTGGAGAACGACCTATGCTTAGAAGTGGTAGAGGAACAACACAGTTTCGGGCTGAATACAATAATATGGAATCTGTCATGGCAATTGTAGATGATTCTGAAGTTGACAAAATTGTTTCAGCCATAAATCAATCTTGTTATACTGGAAAGTCTGGTGACGGACTAGTGATTATTACTGACGTCGTTCAAGTAGTTAATATTGCTAGTAAGAAGACGAACTCAGAGGCATTATAGCAAGTCATGCCTTATTTTTATTAGTTTTTTATTTTTTAGTTTGAAGAATAAATACCATTTTGTAAAAAATTTATGTATAACTAAAGACAAGGTATATCTAAATGAATAAGAAATCTTTTTCTTCTTATTTTCATTTTAATCCAAACCAATTTACATTTGATTATTTTATCTAAATCATGTTAATCTCAACAAATGAGCTCAATTCAATTTTAAATGATTCTGATGTAATCATAATTGATACACGTTCTTTCAAAGAATATTCTGAAGGACATATTCCAGGAGCTGTTCATCTGGATTTATTTGCATTTCATTGGATTGACACGACACAAAAAGGAATTGAGAATTTCAACAATCAATCTCAAAATCTACTCTCATTTATTGGGGTAACATCAGAAAAGCAAGTAATTTTTTATGATTCAGTTTCTGGAATGTTAGCAGCTAGAGGTGTTTGGATGTTGATGTATTTTTCACATGAGAATGTTTCAATGCTTGATGGAGGAATAACAAAATGGCAAAAAGAAAATCTTCCTCTTGATACAAAATTTAATGGTTTTACGCCATCTAAATTTTCAGGAAAAATAAATTCAAATATTATTTCAGGATTTGAATATATTAGAGATAATCTAAATAATCTAAAAATTCTTGATGTCCGTTCTACTGGAGAATATCATGGAACTACAATCCGAGCGGCTCAATCTGGTCATATACCAAATTCTATCAATATTGATTGGAGTCAAAATCTCAATGAGGATGGTACTTTCAAAAATAATGATGAATTATCTAAAATATATAATCTTCCAAAAGACTCTGAAATTGTTACTTATTGCCAGGGGGCATATAGGGCTGCTAATTCCTTTCTAATTTTAAAAAAATTGGGATTTGGAAATGTTCGAGTTTATCTTGGATCTTGGGGTGAATGGGGAAACAAACTAGAACTACCTGTAGAAAAATAGATCTACTTGATACAGGTCACTTTGTTAGAAGAAAATCTTGATTTTGTTGTAAAACCAATGGGTGAATTTTCATAAATTCAATACAATGGATTGGCTAAATGGCTCTTCTTTTTTTATTCAGATAAGAAATCCTTTGCCTCAAAGAATCCTGTTAATTCTTTTGATAATTGGTCACAAAATAAGCCTAAAATCTCAAAATCAACATGAGTAAGCTTCTTTTTGCTAAACATTGCTAAAACTGCTATTGATTTTTTCTTATAGATTAGAGGGTATGCTGCAAATGATTTTAGTTTCTCTTTTTTTGCCCAGTCTTGATGCTTTACTCTAGGATCATTTATGACATCATTAGTTACTACTGCTTTTTTTGTTTTTATTACAGGTCCAATCTTAAGAGAATCTATAGAAACTTTAGAAAATTCTCCGCTGGTATTTTTATATTTTCCAGTACTAAACTTTAGTAGTAAATATTTTCTCTCTTTATCTACAAACCAAAGTCGTGCAAAATGGGCATCGAAATATTTTACGAGACTATCTGTAATTGCTTGAAGTCTATCATTAACATTATCATATTTTTTTAAATCTTTTAGAATTTCATATACTTGAGTTTTCTTTTCGTTTCCTTCACCTTCAGCATAAATCATGTATGGAGAAGATTTGATAATTTTTGATTCATAAGAACGAAAATCAGTAATCAAATCACTGAATCGATTTAAGAAATTATGCGATTCTAAATCGTATTGATCAATTGAATCAAATACAAAGTGACATATCCAATCAAAATCCCCGTTCAGTTTACTAGAGTAAATACAAAAATTTGATTCTACAACATATTTTTCAAAAAGCTTAACAAATTCTTCAGTTTTTTTGTAAATTTGAATTTCAATAATATTGTTCTGTTGATTTTTTCAGATACAATATTTGGATTTAGTATTGCAGAATATCCAAGTATGATATTGTTTTTTTCTAGTCTTACAAGTCTTTGTCTTATAGCCCTATCAGTTATCGTATATCCTAAATTTTGTAGATGTGTTGCAATCTCTTGTGATGATACACGAGCATTTTTGCCCAAGTTTGACAAGATAATTTTGTCAATTTCATCAGTCATATCTATAATAAAACAAATTATATTTTATAAATTTCCAATTAGGAAAAATTACCTATTTTTATGTTTAATTAATACTAAAATTACTTCCAAATAGGAAATTTTGGGTTTATTTTATTTCCATAGTCAATATTATCAATTTTACTTATAGACTATTATGCAAACAAAACAAAACCAAACACTGGATACTTATGGAATCTATGGTACATACACTATTAAAGCATCAATAATTGGAAATATTTTCCATATTGCTAATGGAATAGGTTTGACCTTTTTCTTTGGATATGTTTTCATGCCTATTTCAAGGAGAATTTTAAACGGTAGAATTTGGTTATATGGAATAATTTTTGGAGTAATTATAACTGCTACAACTGTGTGGTTTGGAATGCTTCCATCTTTAGGAGCTGGTATTGCAAGATTAAATATTGCTCCTGAAGTTTCAGTAATGACTATGTCTATACATCTTATTTTTGGTGCTGTAATTGGTATTCTATCAAAACCCATTTTTGAGGTAAAGAAATGACTGAATTAATCAAAAGCAAAGAATGTCCAAAGTGTGGTTCGGAAAAAATAGAATGCAAAAATGATAAATTTTCATGTAGTGATTGTAGATTATCTTTTAGCTGTTTTGGAGGTTGAAATGAATAAAATTATCTATGTGATAATTCCAATTCTTGCATTTTCTATAATATTTGTAAATATGTTTTTTGGACATTTGATTTTTACATCAGAAACTCAAGAAGTTGTAAACAAGTATTCAGTGTATATTCACTTACTATCTGAATGGCAAAGTGATTCAAAGAATATTATTTTTGAAGTAACGAACACTTGGCACAAATCAGATAAAATCAATAATGCTAATCATGTATTTGATGCTGAATCTAAAGAATACAATGCAAACCAACTTCATGAAATCAATGGTAAATCGTATGTTGAATTAAAACATGAATTTAGTGATTGTCAAGAAGAATGGCAACCAATGTTATACAGGAAAGCAGTAGATACAATAAGACATGAGATAGAATATGTCCAAGGGCAACAGCTTAGAATAGATCCTAGCGTTTCTATATATCCAGATATTGAGAACAAAAATTATGATAATGCAGAACAGCAATTAAAAATCAAAAATGGATATGTGCAATTTTTTCCAATTTGTACTTCACAGGATATTACATCATACAATTATAGTGTAAAAACTGATAACAACGATTTGGGTTTTGATGTGTATTTTGTTTCTTCATATTTGGAACGTGAGAACTTTGCAAATTCAGAATTTGATTATTACAGAGAATCTGATTGCTATGGAATAAACAAACAAAGCTATAGTGGCACCTGCAAAAACATCAAAAAAGATAGTGGTTTACTAGTAATATTCCCTGATAATATAAAACCATGGACTACAAAAGTTACAGTAAATCTTTATGAACATGATTAGATTTTTCTAATTTTATTTTTTCTTCCAAATAAATTGATTGTAAATCAACTCTGGTCTAACTTGTCTAAATGGTTGTGCACCACCTGCGTACCATTTTGTAAAGAATTCATATAAATGCAATCTGAGAGACTGAATATACACGATTAATCCTTCGATCATCATGATTCCCAAGTTACCTCCAATGATCATTGCCATTGCAGCACCTGATTCAGAACCTCCTAGAGATACAAATGCGTTGTTTACTGTCATTAATAAAGCCGCATGCACCAGTAACATGATTCCAAGTCGAGCATAACTGATTGTATGAGCTAAACTCTCCACTGTCTTACCTAGGAGAACTTCCATGATGACACTTGCAGGATCTGCTCCGTCCTCAGGATGTTTCTTTGCATGCATTACACCGCCAACCATCATGATGACCATTGATACAATTACTATGATGACTGAAATTCTTGTAATAATCCAAACTTGTGCCCAATCTCCCAAGAACATTGTAACCCAAGGAACAGATTCTGTGTGAACTTTGGAATACATGTTCATCACATCATATTGTGAACCAATTGCACACATCATGATAACTACAATTCCTCCATAGAGTGTAATGTTTGGAATTGCTTCAGTAAAGACTACCATTTTGTGTCCTTCTTTTAGCAATCTAATTACACGTAGAGCCATTGCCCAAACCAAGTGTACAATTCCTATGAACAATGAAACTTTGAGGATATTGATTACTTGATCAAATGTTAATTCAGCAACGCTGAGAATTCCTACTATCCAACTAACTGAATGCAATGCTCCACCTTCTTCTAGCAATCCTTCGAACGGACCCATATGATCAAGATGAAAACCAAATGCTTCTCCTGCCGCCACACCCGCAATTGCTGCTGATGCACCAGAGATTGCAATGAGCATTCCCCATCTCGATAGTTCGCCTTGTCCTTTAAACTTGAATAGTAAACCTAATGCCATGAGTAATAATCCGTGGCCCATATCTGCAAACATCAATCCGTAGAAAATTGGCCACATTAGGGCAATCATAGGGGTTGGGTCTGGTTCTCTAGCCTTTGGAATACCTTGACTTTTTGTGATTACTTCAAAAGTTCTAACAAATCGTTTATTATCAAATAAGGTTGGAATCTCTTCTTTTAATTTAGGATCTGTGATATCCTCAACTACTGACATCCATTGTTTAGTTGACTCTGTGAATTTTGTTTCCATCTTCTTTGGAATAAATCCTTGAATTACTGCAAAGTTTTTTGTTCCTCCTGGTTTTCTCAAAGTCTCAAGAACATCTTTTGCAACTTGTGCTTTTTCATGAAGTGCTAGAATGTCTCGTCTAATTTTTTTTACAATTTTTCCTAATTCTTTTTTAATTGTAGCTTGTTTTGTTTCTAGTTCTTTAATTTTTGATTCTGCAAGTGCATATGCCTCGCTAGGAATTTGAGGAAATCCTTCAGGAATTTTAAATGTGTTAGAATTAAAACTTCGTAAAACTTTGAGAATTTTTTCAGAATCTTTAGAGTCAGAAATTACCAAAATTGCTGATTTTTCTTTATTCTCCAAATCGTATTTGTAAATTGTAATGCCTTCAAGAGAGCGATTAATTTCATCATAATCTGTAGAATTAATCACAAAGAGATTTGTGAAAAAATTTCTCATTAAACCAAATCCCGAAATATCCATCTTCAACTTTTTAATTACTTCCAAGGTGTCTCTGAGTGACTTGTACTCTTCAATGGAAACTCTGGCAGTTGCTGCCTCCTCGAGAAGTTTTGCTGGTTTATCAATTATTGATGGAGCCTCTTTGTTTAACTGCTCTACCATATCTTCAATTTCATTAATCTCGTAATCTTTTTTCTTGATTACAGTTCCTTTGAACAAAATCTCCATAATTCCAACTTCTAGAGGAATTCCCATTCCTTTGATGACATCATCAATGGATTGGTAAGTTTGCTGTGCTTTTAGTAACAAATCATCAATTTCAGGTGTAACTAGATCCCCCGTAGAATCAATCTTATGATACCATTCAAATTCTGTTAATCTTGAAATTACTTTAGGAGACTCACTTCTTGGCAAAATTACAGTTCCTAGTTTTAGATCGGCTGTTCCCAAGACAAATTTTGGGTACTTTCATTGAGTTTAATATCTTTCTGATTGGCATCCCAAACATTAAAATCCATTATGAGTTAACTGCATCCATTGGCATCTAATTCTGCATTAGAAAGTACAATTGACAAAATTCTAAAAAATACTGAACACGATATTTTGACAAATATTAAAACTGGGTTAGATGAATCTCAACAAAGCCTGGATGATGCTATTCCTAAATTGGAAAGTGAGTATGATAAAATTATCTCAGATGGCAAAAAAGAGGCTGATAAGATCGAAAAGCAGATCACAGGAAGCTCAGACATTGAGGTCAGAAATAAACAACTTATGGTATTAGAGGAAGCAGTTGACAAGGTATTTTCAGTCGCATTAGACCAAATTGCAAATGCTGATCGCAGTGGCGATTATTCAAATCTCATTAAGACATTGATTGAAGAAGCAACGAAGATTTTGGGTACTTCAGATATTAGTATTTTTACAAATGCAAAAGATAAAGACGCAGTTCAATCTGCACTATCACAATTTTCAGGAGCAGAACTTTTATCTGAGACAATTGATTGTCTTGGAGGAATTAAAGTGAAATCTAAAGACGGTGCAATGACATTTGATAATACAATCGATGCAAGAATTGAACGTTTGAAGCCTTTAATAAGGAAAGAAATTGCAGCAAAATTCGGAGTGGGAAATTAGAAAATGGCGGCTCAAGGTAGAATTGTTTGGGTAAGTGGCCCTGCTGTAAGAGCAGACGGTATGTCTGATGCAAAAATGTATGAGACTGTAACTGTAGGAAATTCAAAATTAGTAGGTGAAGTTATTCGACTTACTGGCGATGTAGCATTTATTCAAGTATACGAATCAACAAGCGGATTAAAACCAGGTGAACCTGTAGTAGGTACTGGAAACCCACTCAGTGTATTATTAGGTCCAGGAATTATTGGACAACTTTATGATGGAATACAAAGACCACTAAGAGAGTTATCTAAAGCATCTGGTTCCTTCATTGGAAGAGGTATCACAACATCTGCTGTAGATATGACAAAAAAATATCACTTTGTACCAACTGTAAGTAACGGAGATGAAGTTGCAGCAGGAAATATCATCGGAACTATACAAGAAACTGATCTTATCGAACACTCTATTATGTTATCGCCAGATCACAAAGGTGGAAAACTTTCAAACCTTGTATCAGAAGGAGATTATGATTTAGAAACTGTACTGGCTACAACTGAGAAAGACGGACAATCTGTTGATGTTAAAATGTATCACAAATGGCCAGTACGAAAACCACGTCCTTACAATAAGAGACACGATCCAACTGTGCCATTATTAACCGGACAACGTGTTATTGACACGTTCTTCCCAATTGCAAAAGGTGGAACTGGTTCAATTCCTGGAGCATTTGGAACAGGAAAAACTGTTACGTTGCATCAAATTGCAAAATGGGCTGATTCCCAAGTTGTTGTTTACATTGGTTGTGGTGAAAGAGGAAATGAAATGACAGAAGTTTTGGTTGAATTCCCACATCTTAAAGATCCACGTAGTGGAAAACCATTGATGGATAGAACTGTTCTTGTTGCAAATACAAGTAACATGCCAGTAGCTGCAAGAGAAGCAAGTATCTACACTGGCGTCACGATTGCAGAATATTACAGAGATATGGGTAAAGACGTTGTACTTGTTGCAGATTCTACAAGTAGATGGGCTGAATCACTCAGAGAAATGAGTGGTAGATTAGAAGAGATGCCTGCAGAAGAAGGTTATCCATCATACTTAGCATCTAGATTAGCAGAATTTTATGAAAGAGCAGGTCGTGTTCAGGCAGCTGGTAGTCCAGACCGTAATGGTTCAGTTACTTTGATTGGTGCTGTATCTCCATCTGGTGGTGACTTTACAGAACCAGTTACAACTCACACAATGAGATTTATTAAAACTTTTTGGGCTTTGGATGCAAAACTTGCATACTCTAGACATTATCCATCAATTAACTGGATGAATAGCTATTCTGGTTATCTTGCAGATATTGCAAAATGGTGGAGTGAAAATATTAGTGAAGATTGGTTTAATATTAGAAGCGAAACTTATGGTATTCTACAAAGAGAAGACACGCTAAAAGAAATTGTCAGACTTTTGGGTCCTGAAGCATTACCTGATGAAGAAAAATTAATTCTTGAGGTTGCAAGAATGATAAAGATTGGTTTGTTACAACAAAACTCATTTGATGATGTTGATACTTATTGTAGTCCAGAAAAACAATTCAAACTAATGAAATTATTAGTTGACTTTTACAACAAAGGACAACAAGCACTCAAAGAAGGTGCAGCATTGTCTGACGTACGTGAACTAGGTGTAGTAAGCATTTTACTTAAAGCAAGAATAGATATCAAAGATGATGAGATGCCAAAACTTGAACAATTAGAGAAAGATATGCATGAACAATTCAAATCAATTTCAGGAGTGAAAGTATCGAATTGACAGCAGAAGGCGGAGTTCAATACAGTAAGATTGCGGAAATCAAAGGTCCTTTAGTTGTTGTAGATGATGTTGAAAATGCAGCATTTGATGAATTAGTTGAAATTGAGACCACTGAAGGTGAAAGAAGATTAGGCAAGGTTCTCGAAGTAGGAAATGGAAAAGCAATTGTCCAAGTCTTTGAGGGAACCACTGGATTATCAATCTCTGGAACTAACGCAAAATTTGTAGGTAAAGTTATGGAAATGCCAGTATCTAAAGAAGTACTTGGTAGAGTATTTGATGGACTAGGAAGACCAAAAGATGGACTCCCAGATCCAATTGCTGATAAATTCGTAGACATTAACGGAGAACCAATGAATCCAGAACAACGTGAATATCCAAAAGATTTCATTCAAACTGGTGTGTCTGTAATTGATGGATTAATGACTTTAGTTAGAGGACAAAAACTTCCAATCTTTTCTGGTTCTGGCATGTCTCACAATCTTTTGGCAGCACAAATTGCAAGACAAGCAAGTGTTGTTGGAAAACAAGATGACTTTGCTGTAGTCTTTGCAGCAATTGGTGTGCAATATAGTGAAGCAGAATACTTTAGGCGAAGTCTTGAAGAATCTGGTGCGCTTAAAAGAAGTGTTCTATTTCTAAACACTGCAGATGATCCTGCAATTGAAAGAATCATTACTCCTCGTGTGGCGTTAACTGTAGCAGAATATTTAGCATTTGAATTAGGAATGCACGTTCTAGTAGTAATTACTGATATGACAAACTATGCAGAGGCACTAAGAGAGATTAGTGCGGCAAGAGAAGAAGTTCCTGGAAGAAAAGGATATCCTGGTTACCTTTACACTGACCTTTCAACACTTTATGAAAGAGCAGGAAAACTTAATGGAAGAAAAGGAAGTGTAACACAAGTTCCGATTTTGTCAATGCCATCTGATGATATTACTCACCCAATCCCTGATCTTACTGGTTACATTACAGAGGGACAAATTGTGGTTGGTAGAGATTTATTCAGGCAAGGAGTTTACCCACCAATCAATATTTTGTCAAGTCTTAGTAGATTGATGAAAGACGGAATTGGTGAAGGAAGTACTAGAGATGATCATAGTGAAGTTTCTAACCAGGTTTATGATGCGTATTCTAGATCACAAGAAGTAAGAGCATTAGCAGGTATTGTAGGTAAAGCAGGATTAACTGAAATTGATCTTAAATATTTGGAACTAGGTGATACTTTTGAAAAAGAATTCCTTACACAAGCGACTGATGAGAATAGAACTATTGAAGAAACACTTACTCTTATGTGGAAGATTGTATCAAAATTACCAAAGAATGAGATTACTAAAATTAAAGACAAGCACGTAGAAAAATATTACCAGGAAGAGTAACTGTATGTCATTTGGACAAAACGTTGCAGCAACAAAAATCGAACTTTTCAAATATAAAAAATCTACACAGATTGCTGTCATGGTCCAGCAAATTTTAGATGATAAACGTAAAGTTCTCTTAAAAAATATTGAAGAGATGATTCAAGAAGCATCAAAAGCAAGGGGTGGAATTTGGGATCCCTTACAAGATATTTACAAATCAGTTAATGAGGCATATCTAGCACTAGGTACCAACACAGTTGATTCTGTAGCAGAATCAACTCCACCTGTAATGGAAGTAGATGTTCACGTTAGAAGAGTTGTCGATGTTAAAATTCCAGCACTTACGGTAACTGAAAAAGATACAAAATCAATGCCTTATGGATTTGCAGATACAAATTCTTCAATTGATAGGGCAGCAAAACAAATCAAAGAATTGATGCCAAAAATTTGTAAAGCAGCAGAATATGAAAACTCCATTTTTAGTCTTGCAAAAGCATTAGAAAAGACACAAAAATTGTTAAACGCGCTTGAAAATGTAATTATTCCACAATACAAAGATAATATCCGATTCATTCTATCTACTCTTGAAGAGAGAGAAAGAGAGGAATTCGCAAAGTTAAAAAAAGTGAAGGCAAAGATGGAAAGTAGATAAAATGGCAAAAGAAGAAATAAAAAAATTACTTGATAATTCGAAAAAAGAATTAGATGGAGATTATGATAATTTTGTGAATTCCATCAAAGACGATTTATCATCATACAAAAAGAAAACTTTAGATCGAATCTAAGACATTTTTATCTCATCATGATTTAAATATGGATATCATGGAGCCTGATCGTAAATGAAATCTATCGTCATGTTACTTTTGGCAGCATCAGCAATTTCAATTCTAGGTTCAACTGGAGTTGCATTTGCTCAAGAAGACGGTGCATCTAGTGGTGACTCTATGAAACTCGTAGGTGCTGGCTTAGCATTTGGTATTGCAGCTGGTGGAGCAGGAATAGGTCTTGGTCAAGTAGGTGCAGCAGGTCTTGCAGTCATTAGTGAAAACCCAGCTTTACAATCTAAGGTATTCATCTTCGTAGGTATGGTTGAATCAATCGCAATCTATGGTATAGTTATGATGTTTATCATCTTAGGACAATAGTCCAAACAATATATTTTTCAATTTTTAGATTTTTTCTTTAATTATATTTTAGCTCGTTAACGTCCAAGACTCTTGCGCAATATCTACATTTGAGAATTCTTCCATCTTTGTTAATCACATCCATTACAGATTCAATATGTTCTGTACTGTTTGTAATACAATCAGGGTTTGAGCATCTGAAAATTCTATCAATCTCATTTGGTAGTGCCACTCTTCGCTTCTCGACAAGTTTGTATTCTTTAATCATGTTGATTGTTGCTGTTGGTGCAATTACTGCTAACTTGTTGGTGTCATCATCTTTTAGAAATTTGTTTTCTACTTTGATGATATCTTTTTTCTTAAATTTACCACTTGGAACATTCAAGGCTATCGTAATTAGACTTCCATCTTTACCATCAATTCGTAATGCATTAAGCACCTGAAGACCTTTACCTTCATCTATATGGTCAATTACAGTACCTTCTTTTATTCGTCGAACCATGAGGTCGGACTGTCCCATCAGAATACTTTGTATAGTCACCTGTATATATTATTGAAAGAATGAATGAATTCTACCAAAAAGATATCCTCTCAATTAAGGACTATGTAAAAGATCAACTGGAATTTATCTTTACATCAACTGATAAAATTATGAAACAAAGTTTGTCTGAAAGAAGAGAAATTTCCAAAGGTAAGACATTGGGATATTTGTTTTATGAGCCAAGCACTAGAACTCGTCTTAGCTTTGATTCTGCCATGGCATCCATTGGTGGAAATTCTTTAGGAATATCTGATATAACATCTTCATCTACTCAAAAAGGCGAAAGCCTTGCTGATACTATTAGGATAATGTCCATTTATTCAGATGTTTTAGTTTTACGTCACACTCTTGATGGTTCTAGTAGATTTGCTGCAGAGATTTCTGATAAACCAGTTATCAATGCAGGCAGTGGCACAGAAGAACATCCAACTCAAGCAATTCAAGATTTGTTTACAATAAAAAAAGAAAAGAAAAAAATTGATGGTCTAAAAATCGGAATTATAGGTGATTTAAAATATGGACGAACTGTTTACTCTCTATTACATGGACTGGGAAATTATGATGTTGATGTTAGATTAATTTCCCCTGAATCATTAAGAATAAGATCTGATTCTACTTATGAAATTAAAAAGAAATTAGACTTTACTGAATCTACTAACATTGAAGATCATCTAGATGAGCTTGATGTTCTTTATGTAACAAGAATTCAAAAAGAGCGATTTCCAGATGAAGAAGTATATCTAAAAGTTAAGGGAAGTTATGTTGTAGGACTGGATATGTTAAAACGCATGAAAGATGATTCTATAATTTTACATCCTCTTCCAAGAATAGATGAAATTTCGTCTGATGTGGATAAAACAAAAAATGCAAAATATTTTGAGCAAGCTGAATATGGAAAGCATACACGTGCTGCTTTATTGGGCATGATTCTCAACGAGAATGGATTTTAAATTCTAAAATATCCGTATTCCATATATCTAGAGACATTTCAATAAGATTAGTTGACAGAAACAAAAATTATTCCTATTTTTCCTTTAGACTTGGTTTTATTTCCAAGACAGGAGCTTCCACTTCGAATCTTTGAGCCTCGTTACAAACAATTAGTTGATGATTGCATGCTTGGAGATGGCCAGTTTGGCGTATGTTTGATTGACGAAAACAACTCTGTTAATGGTTGGAACTCTCCTAAAATGGTAGGAACTATCGCCAAAATTTCTAAATGTGAAGACGTTGAACTTGATGGTTTACAATTACACATCGAAACAATCGGAAGGAACTCGTTTAAAATTAAAAAAATTATTCCACCATCAATTCCTCAACCTGCAAATTATGATCCACTTTCAGTTGAAGGCCATCAAGAAATATCCAACATCCATGAAAAAGTTGGAACA
>CAJQMY010000042.1 GCA_905479565.1 uncultured Candidatus Nitrosopumilus sp. | reverse complement strand
GTTCGACATGTGGAGATTTTTTGGCAAGAACGAGTTGAACAAACTGTTGCCTTTGAAGATGTTGATGGAACAGTTCAACTTCAAGGGATGATTGGAATCAATGGCGAACCCAATCCACATCTTGTCACTAGAACTTCGTTTGCATATCTTCTAACTGTAGTTAACAATGGCGATACGCAACATAGATTATTTGTTGAAGGATTGAATGTTCAGACGGATCTTTTGGAGCCTGGAGAACAAGAAACGCTTACAATTTATCCTGACAAAGAAGGAATCTACAAATATTTTGATAAACGAGGACACCTTGAACACTTGGGATTCCTTGAAGTGGTAACTGTAGTTCCTAGCGACGGATTTACAGGCATATGGCGAGATCTGATTTGACTATTTCCTAAAAAGCATCCAAATTCTAAAGCCCACAAAAAACCCAACAGCAGATAGGATTGATCCAATCATGAGTAGTTGCCCAAAACTTTCTTCCATCTCATATTTCTCCTATTCATCATTTCCAATTAAACAATTTTAAAAAATAAAAAAATTATCTGTTGAGAATCATCTCAACTTCTACTTGTCCTTGGTTGAACATGCAGCGAATACCCCTAATCTTGCTCTTGTAGAGAAACATTCTCTTGCCATCCTCATTGATTTCCCCTGATATCCAGAGTAATTTTTGCCCTTCAAGGAATTGCAATCGCCGATATGCTGTACTTAATGGAATCTTGGCATCTATGGCTATATCCATTACTGATTTTGGTTTGTACATTGTAGTGTCTAGAATTGCTCTACAGTATTTATCGGCAACAACTTCTAGAATGTTGTTTTTTTTTACTAATGTCTTCAATTTTGAAGACATGATCTAATACTTGCATAACTATGAGTAGGAACTATTTCATATAATGAGAACAGACAGTTTCCATTACAAGATTTCAGATGTGGAAACCACTAATGGGTAATATGTTCTGCATTTTAATCCCAAATTGTCCGACATACTTTATGAATCAAAAATCTTTGATTGGGGTTGTCGTTGGTTTGATGATAGCAACTTCTACGGTGTATTTTGTTGAAACCATTGAAGAGTTTGAGGAGCAAGACATGGTAAAAGCCCCGTTCTTTCTGATAATTGCAATAGCATATCTTCCAGTTGCATATTGGATGATATCAAAGAAAAGTTCAATTCCATATGCAGTTGCAATAGCGGGTTCCATTGGCATTATGGCACTCTATGCAGCTACAAGAACTGATTTGGCCATGATATTTGGAATACAGGCTGGAGGAATAGGGCACTTGGGAATTATTTCCAAAGTCTTACAGGTTGGAGTTGTTGTTGGCTCAATTCTTGCATTGCTTCAGACTAAGAAAGACAAATAGCCAACATCTTTTATCTTGAAATACTTTAGAAAATTGCCTAGTGTAGAAGATAGGTGGATTGAGTGTCTGGAGATTTTATACTGTTTTTAAATATATTGACACTTCTCTGCATGAATTAACTATCAAAAATAGATTATAATCACATATTTCCAGTATGGTAAGATATTTCAAACCATTTTTCCAGTATTGTTCATGGTAAGAAAACGACAAATTTTGGTAATTGGAAATAATACGAATGGCTGTACTCCGAAACATGAAAAAATTGCTTACGATATTGGAACTGAAATTGCAAAATCAAACTCTGTTTTAATTAATGGTGGCCTGGGAGGGGTAATGAAGGCGGCATCCCATGGCACACATGATGCAAAGGGACTAACAGTTGGAATAATACCACAAGATGATGCTTCTTTGGCTAACGAATTCTGCGACATTGTGATTCCCACAGGCATGGGTCTTACTCGCGATTATCTCAATGCTCTAAGTGCAGATGGGGTAATTATCATAGGAGGAGGATCTGGAACTTTATCTGAAGCCTGTGCATCATACATGTACAAAAAACCAATGGTCGCAATCAAAAATCTCGGAAGCTCAGTTGATCCATATATTGACGGATACATTGATCATAGAA
This sequence comes from uncultured Candidatus Nitrosopumilus sp., assembly GCA_905479565.1. Classification (GTDB taxonomy): domain Archaea; phylum Thermoproteota; class Nitrososphaeria; order Nitrososphaerales; family Nitrosopumilaceae; genus Nitrosopumilus. Next base: position 11,019 of record CAJQMY010000042.1, on the reverse strand, counting down.
AAAATATCAAAATAATCGGCGTAGATACAGCCCAAGAAGCAGTGCAGAAAATTTTAGAATTAACTACTGCATAGAAATTAACAGTGGATCTGGTCTATAAAATTCACCATGTTCATCTGCTAATTTGTTTAATTCATCAACTATTTTTTTGATTCCAATTTCTTTTGCAGTTTCAAACAACGGTTTTTTGAGGCCCAGACCTAATTGTGCAGCTTTTTCGATTTCTTCTATATCACTTGCTCCATTTGATACAAGCCATGCGGCATTGTTCAAAATATTTGCAACAAGTTGAATGGGATTACATTTCTCAGATAATTCCTCCGAAAGCGCAACACGTTCGTACTTATCATCAGAGTATTTGTAATAACCTTCTTCTGATTTTTGTCCTAGTTTTTTCTCATTAAACATTTTTTCTACTAGTGGATGTGGATTGATTACTTTTTTGTCACGTAAATGCATCTCTACTGTAGCTTTGTGAATTACATCCATCCCAGTGAAATCTGCCAGTTCAAATATACCCATTGGGAATCCCAGTTTAAATTTCACAGCCGAATCAATTTCTTCAAGTGTGCCCCTGGTCCTGTCTTTTACAAAGCACGCCTCATGAACCATTGGAATGAACAACCTATTGATTATAAATCCTGGAACATCTTTTCTACATAACACAGATTGCTTGTTAACTGATTTGACATATTCTTGAGTCAAATCTGTGATTACTTGCGCTGTTTTCTCACCAGGAATTACTTCAACCAATTTCATTAGTTGTGGCGGATTGAAAAAATGTATTCCTATAAATTTTTCAGGTCTTGATGTGGTATTTGCAATTTCTGTAATTGGTAATGTACTAGTGTTTGATGCAAAAATTACTTCGGGTCCTGCAACTTTGTCTAATTCGGCATACACTGATTTTTTTAAATCCATAATTTCAGGAACCACCTCAATTACAAGTTCTGCATTTTTTACTGCATCACTCAAATCCACAATAGGCGTAATTCTTGAAAAAATTGCATCTCTCTCTTCTTTAGATATTTTTTCTTTTGATACTAATTTATCTAAACTCCATTTTATTTTCGCCATTGCTTTGTCTAAAAATTCCTGTTTAATGTCTCTCAAAACCACACTATATCCGGCAGTTGCTGAAACCTGAGCAATCCCATGCCCCATTACTCCAGAACCCAAAACAGTGATATTCTTTACTTCCACAATTTAACAAAAATCCAGCATCCTTTATAATGTATTTCATACCTTTTACAATCTCAATAAATATTGAATCGTAAATTATTCTCACAAATGATTCAAACATACATGGAATTGAACAAGTAGGTGTTAACAAGTAATTTTAGAATTTAGATAATCTACATATCTTAAACTATCTTGTTAAATTCTAGATTTTCAAAATCAAGTGGAGACCACATGATAAATGAGTTATCACCTATATCTACAAAAGAATATTGTGTTGGTTCTAAATCTGATGGGAACAATGTACAAGTACCTAATTGGCCATTAATCAAATACGTTCCACCACCAATAACATCATGTCCATCCAAATTGCCACGTGACTCATAGGTCTGATCATCATTGAAAGTTATTTGTCCTTCATAAGGCAAGTCAAAAACTCCGATTGTCCCCGTTACTTTCCATTGACCAGCCCATGAGAAATTCTTTCCTTCAGTTATCAAGCTTTCAGCCATATTATTTAATTGAGTAATTTTTTGTTTGTCGGACATTATTCTTTCTGACAGAATGTTAGCCTTATCTGATGATAAAAACGGGAGTTGTGTAAATAAAGAATCTTGATTTTCCTTGAAAATGGAAGATGCCATCATAAAATTATTTGGAGTCTCTTCTATCATGCCTCTTTGTTTTAGACTGACTAATCGTTGTTGCTGTTGGGAATCTTGTAGCACCTGTAATTCTTCAATTTGACCCATAAGGAAATTAACTTGATCTGTAGATACAGAATCAGGCATCGGCATACATCTTGTTACTTTTCCTCCACCAGGAGCTTCAATCTCTATGCAATCACCAGGCGACAATCCAAAAATAACAAGTGCCACAATAATTACAAATGCCCCACTGGGTATTGCCGCTAAGAGTACCTTAGTTGTATTATTATCCAATACCTTTTCTGTATTGTCACTTAGATATAATAATTAGAATAGAACAAACGAGAATTAACATCTAGTTACTAACCGTAACTAAAAGTTCTAAAATACAGAAAAAACTTATCAGAATTAATTCACGTATTAGAACCTAAAAATCACTAAAAAGAAAACTCAATTTTGAAAATTAGCCCCATGGTATAAATCTCAAAACAAATGTTTCAACGTATTGAAAAATATTTTGATTCCATTTGATGGTTCTGGATACTCTCAAAAGGCATTTGAAAAAGCATTGGAGATAGCAGAAAAATTTGAATCAAGGATTATAGTCATGACTGTATTGCAATCAAAAATACCTGATTCTGCAGGGGTTTCTCTTGAAAGATTGCAAGAAATCCAAGATGAAGAAGAGGATATCGCCACAGTCATGCTAAAAAAACTAGAATCTCAGGCAAATTCCAAAAACGTATCATTCTCAATAGCAATAATTCACAACCCCTCATCTTCAGATGGGATAGTAGCTTTTGCTGAAAAAAATAATGCAGATTTGATCGTAATGGGCTCTCATGGAAGAACAGGGTTTAGGAAGATCGTATTGGGCAGCGTTGCAAATGGGGTACTCGAACATGCTAAATGCCCGGTTCTGATCACCAAAGGAATCGAATAATTTGGATGGTCATTTGCTTCCAATTGTTGCATAATACAAAATCACTGCAATTGTTACAAACAACGCAGACATAGTTCCCAGAATAAAACCATCTATTTTTTTAATTGTTTCCAATATGTTGCCCATAATTTCATTGGCACGTTATAAAATTTAATGATAATATCTATTTTTCACTGATGATAACAAGAATATGCAAAGACCAACATCCTGAATATCAAAATTGATTTCTAAAACAGAACTTTTAGGTATTATTTTGAAAACAGTCATTCCAAACATCATAAAAAATCAGATTCTGTTTGGACAAATCTATTCAAAAATCCATGAAATTCTTAATTTTTCCTCAATGAAAACTTTTAGATTATCGTTGAATCTAACAACCAAACAAGAAACAACTAAGAATTAACTCAAAAACCGTGTTAGTGCGAACTCTCGGATCAAAATAGTCATAAAGTAAATCTGCAATGAATATGCTGATTGGGAAAAATACACTTTATTGAAAAAATAAAAGATGTTCATCATAAAAATAAAATCAAAACAAGATTATGTAAAATTCAAAAATAGGAGATGTTGAAATATTAATTAATCTGTACAGACGGTAGTTTTTGTCATGACTGAATGGATTAACGGGATTGTATCTATAATTATCACGGTGATCATTATTGGCATTACAAAGATTATTGACAAAACAAAATTCAACGAATTACACGGTTCCCAAAAAATATTGGGAATTGTGGCCATTTTGACAATTACAGGAGAAGTGATATACCTTTCAATTACATACGGATTACTTGAATTTGCTTTAGAAACGATAACATCTGTTGGACTAGGAATAGTCTTGTTGGGCGTAGCTTTTCAAAATAAACTAAAAAATGCAATAGCTGGAATCAGCATCGCAATTGATCCTAGAATTCACCTAGGGGATTTCATTGAAGTTGAAAATGTGAAAGGAAAAATTATCCAGTTTGGGCTTACTAAAACCATCATAGAAACGGATGAAATGTTCAAAGTAATGATTCCCAATGTAAAATTTGATGAGGAAATTACCAGAATAGAATCAAAGAAGAAAAAGAAAAATACCAATTCATAATCCAGTATGGATCACGTAAAAACAACCATAAAGTAAATCTGCAATGAATATGCCGATTAGGAAATGCTGTAAGAAGATATGTTGCACCAATCATCACTGGTAAATCCATTACTGTAATTGCTTCAAAGTATATCTTCCCATTCCCGGCCAATCAAAAACAGCTTCTGTAATTATTGCATTAGGGGCTATTCTTGCTGTTTGGTATTTTGATCGTTCGTTTGTACCTTTCAAACGGATAATTGCGATCAATCCCTGAATTTCTTATAAAGGTCGTTTAGTATCATTTTTAATGTATTTCAAAATTTTATTGTTTAATGGGCTTATTCAAACGTAAGAAAAACGATGAAGCTAAAACTAAATGTGATGTTTGTGGAACAGAGTTGCACAATCCAGAGCGACTAAAAAAACACATGAAAAAAGCACATGGCAACATACCTGCTAAAAAATTAGATCCCAATGCAGGTGATGGCGGAACTTGGTAAATGGAACTTAGTTCCAGTCAAAAAACTAGCCTTGTGTTTGTGGGCACGTTTCTTACTGCAGGAATTGTATTGTCTACCATGATTTTTCCCTTTTGGAATTTGATTCGTGAAGATATCTTTGAAGAAGTGATAGTTTTAACAAATAATGATGGTGTTTGTTATGTAGAGACCTCTGACACGATTCCCAAAACTATTGAGAATTGCGCATTAAAAACAGGTGATGTTGTAACCATTAAATTTGGAGAAGGACTTGCATGGGCAACTATTGTTGAGCCCTAATCGATGATTTAATATTTTAAAATATCCATACAGCATCATGGATTGTATTTTTTGCAAGATTATATCGGGTGAAATAAAATCAAGATTCCTAAAAGAAACAAAATATTCTGTTTCATTATTAGACGCATTTCCTCTTGCAACCGGACATGTTTTAGTCATTTCAAAAAATCATCATCAAAAAATTCAAGATATGAGTATAGAAGAAAACAATGATCTTTTTTCATTAGTTCACCAGATGGTTTCAAATGTGGATGCAATTACCGGATCAACTTTGATTGCAATTCATAACGGAAAGGATGCGGGTCAAGAAATCCCCCACGTTCATGTTCATTTAGTTCCTAGAAGCAAAAATGATTCGGCAGGTGCAATTCACACCATGTTTGATTCTACCACAGATCCATCTGAATCTGAAATGAATGAACTGTATGAAAAACTAAAAATTTAATATGGATACAGCCGTTCTTTTGTTTCCGCATCATCAACCTTTATTGCTTTAGTGGGACAAGTTTCTGCAGCATTCATAATTTTATTAATTCCTGCACCTCTTTCATTTATCACTGATGATTTGGGATTTGATCTGCTTTCTTTGTTAATTGAAAACACGTCTGGTGCAATCATCTCACAACTACAACATCCTATACACAAACTTTGGTCAACATCAACAAAAAGTTTTGGTTGTTTTTTTGGTTCTTGTGCTTTTTCAAACTCTCCATTTCTCCCATCTGCACGTACGCGGGCGTTGTAATCTTCCCAAAATTTCCTTTCATATTCTTTCCAAAAGTCAGGATCTCCCTCTTCAAATTCACGAGTATATTTGCCCCAATCTTGTTCCGGAACACTTCCGTCATCTGGTGCCCCCCATTGCGGTTTTCTTTTAAAATCATTTTTTGTTTTGTTTTGAATTGTCTCTTCATATCCAGAATTGTTTCTTGGATTGTAATTTCTCTTCAGATGATTGTATGCTTCTGTAATTTTCTCAAATTCACCGTCTGCTGATTTTCCATTATTTTTATCTGGATGCATCTCTAATGCCATCTTTCTATATGCTGCTTTGATCTCAGTTTGTGATGAACTCGAATCCATATTCAGTACTCTGAGTGCTTGGAATGTATTCACTAAAAATAGGAATTCATTATGTGTTAAAAATAATTGCATATTATTTACAGGTAATTTACTCATTCTAACAAGACTTCATCACTTGTCTTCCATGCAGGTTCCACAATACACAAAAATTTCAAGTCATTGGCCCTCACATTCTCAATAAATTGTTTGGAGTTTGGCGGAACATGTACCGAATCATCCTTCTCTAAATGATGAAGTTCATCATTAATGTGTAAAATCCCTGAACCTTCTAAAACATAGTATATTTCAGATGATTTCATTTTATGAAATTTTGATTTCTTCCCGGATTCCAATATAAATTGGGCTAAACTATAATTGATTCCATTTAGAGTGTTGTGGGGATGGAAATATTGTTTGACTTTAGCCCCCTCATTTCCTTGAATTGAATCAATTTCAGAATTTTTACGTAATGACATTTTATTTAGATAATCTTTGAAACTTTGGTTTTAAAATCTGATTCATACCATTCCGTTTTGTATGTTGTATTTTTCTTTGGAAGAATATTGATGGCCAAATGGGAAAATTCTGTTTTCTTGTCAATTGAACCATGTGTGTGAAGTGTTTTTGCAGGAATGTGAACTACGTCACCTTCATTGAGACTAATTTTTTCAGTTTTTTGTATTTTGAAATTGGATTTGCTGGAACCGTACTTTCTAAAGATTTCAAGACTACCATTTCCTTTGACTACGATTAGTACTTGATTTCCATTATGTTGATGAAGTTTAGTTCTCGAACCATTTTTAAAATGCACATGATAGATGTCTTGATCTTTTGCCTTGATTTTTTCTGAAAGAACTTTCATCCAAGTTTTGTTTGTAAACCAATCTGGATTTACTTTTCTTTTATCCCCTGTACCTGAAATATTTGTCTTTTTCATTTTATATTCTATCCAAAATCTTTTTCTTTTTAGCTTGGAATTCTTTTTCAGTAATTACTTCCGCTTTTCTTAATTTGCCCAATTTTTTTAATATTTCTAAATCATCATGGGTGTTTGCCGTAACTTTTTTTGCAGTGGATAACCCTTCATTGATTTTTGCAATTCCTTTTTTCTGTAGCATTTCTCTTTCTTTTTTAGCTTGACTGCGTAATTCTTTACTTGTTTTTGCTGCTTGTTTTGCAGTAATTGAACCGAATTCTACAGCCTCCTCTAGTGCCTCATCTGCTTTTTTTACCCCTTCTTGAATTGCTTTATCGGCTTTTTTGAGAAACTTATCAATATAGCCTCCTTTTTTATCTCCCATGTTTTGGAATTATTTTCAATTGTATTATTTCTTTCCAATCTAAATTGATTTAATAAATAGAATTACATACTTTGAACAGTTTTGACGAAAACTTATGATATAAAGACAGTGGTATTACGAAAAAATATTGATGAAGCAGAAGCCAGTGATATTATAAACACAAAGAAAACAGGTCCTTTCAAATCATTACTTTCACGCCCAAAAAATGAAGAGGTTCATGTCCATTCGTTGAAACTATACTATGAATGCATTTTGATGATTTCTGGAAAATATGTTGCAGACTATTTTAGAAAAGCAACACATTCCATCTCTGTTGATTCAAATGTATCTGAAGTTTCTTTAGGTGGCGGATTGTTTCCAGTACGCTCAAAATCAAGTATTTCAAAGGCGTTTGTTGGAAAAAGAGGGAAAAATAAAATTGATTTTAAATTAGATGAGCATGTTTTTGTCGAAGAAGAAGACGAACTAGCTTTCGATCATCACGGGAATGAAATAAAATTCCCATTCAAGATAAATTCAAAGACGGTAGAGAACTATCCAAAACAAGTACTAAAAAAAAATGAATCAAACGTGAAAAAACTTGAAATAATTTACGACGCTGCAATAAATAAACTTCAAACTCAATTAAAAAAGCCAATGGAATCTGATGTTAAAAATCTAAATGAAAAATTTGCATTACGCGATATTTCTGAAGTCTACATCCCCATTTTTGAGGCCAGATTAATTGGGCCAAAAAAGAAAGTAGGAATTATCAGAATTGATGCCGTGAGAAAGAAAATTCTGTAGTTCGTCATTTGGTTTTTAATAATTACTCGTTTTGATACAAGTTTGCACCCAGAAAAATTTCCAAATCAAGATTTAACAAAACAGGTAGCAACACAAATTATGAACATCTTACCGGTTTTCAAAATTAAAAGATAGATTGCAGCTCAACACCATTTAGAATGTCATTTCATAGAGAACCCAACCTTAGTCTTCTAGTCAAATGATTGTTTCTAATGAATTAATTTTTTACGAAAATACTTTGATATCGAAGTAAGATTATTGAAAAGCCATTTTAGGATTACTGTTTGTCACCCAAGAGATCACTCTGTAATTACTTAGGAGCAAAAGAGGGCATTTTAGAATGTTATTTCATAGAGAAAAAGATATTAGGTAAAAACATACACTACAAGTATGGAAAATCGTTCAATGCCAGTATGTTTTACTGAGAAACAATTCAAAATGATCGAAGAATTTGCCAAGAGAAATGGTATGCTTAACGCAAGCCAAGCCCTTGAAAAAATCTTAAGTGAATAAACATTTTTGTTATTTTTATTTTATTTACATTTATAGAATATACCATATTATGAGGAATTATGGGATTATTTAGCAAAAAACCGTCATTTTGTGGTGTCTGTAACAAGGAGCTCACTCACAAACATAAACCAAAAAGAGAATGGAATGTTAAAGGTCCTCTATGTGGAGATTGCCATTTTGATAAATCAAAAGAATACTATGAAGGGAAAGTAAGGCAGCCATGCGTCGTATGTGAAATGACACAGAAAATCACTAATCTATGGGAACCCAGATGGCAGTGGGATATGGAGGGTTTGCTATGTAAAAAATGCTTTGACAAAAAAGAAGAAGAACATGGAAAGAAAAAGAATTTCTGCTCCCTGTGTGGAGGGAAAATAGGACTTATCAGATATAATCCAAAGAGTAACTGGAAAGTAGAAGGTCAGCTTTGTAGAAAATGTTGGGATGGCAAGAAAACAGAGTTTGGATAAAAGTGGGATTTTTTAAAAAAAATAAATGCGAAATTTGCAATAAGAAATTTTCAAAAGAGGAAGAAGTGATGAACCATAAACAGATTATTCACGGGAAAGATTTGAAGTATGATTGTAAAGTGTGTAACAAATATTATTCAAATATGGAAGACATGAGGACTCATTTACAAAGAGAGCACAGTTACAAAAAAGACAGGTAACTAAATTGCTTTTACCGTTTTAGCTACCGGTGGTCTATCTTTAGTAAATACTCTGAAACCACAAATACATTTGATTTCAGGCAATCTAGATAATTCGGAATTTAAAACACTAGTACCACATCTTAAACAAGAGTAACTTACATCAAACGTTTCAACAGGTGTTTCTTCTACTTCAACCATGTTAATCATCAAGATTCCTATAATTTAAGGATACCAAATTATGTCAGAGACAATTCAATATAGACATCATCAGGAATTTTTAGTCTCATTAATTGCCTAATTGCTTTATCGTCAGCGTTAATATTAATAATTCTTCTATGCATTTTCATTTCCCATTTCTCATAGGTTTCAGTCCCACTGCCACATGGTGATTTTCTTGTTGCAACATGTAGTCTTTTTACAGGAAGGGGAGTTGGACCCTTAACTTTAACACCAGTTTTTTTACCAATACCCATTATCTCACCACAAACACCATCTAATTTTGGCAGACTAGTAGAGGTGAGTTTAACACGGGCGGTTTGTGTCATAAAATCCACCTATGGTTTGTACTCTTCAGTAATTTCCTTTACAATTCCTGCTGCGATAGTTGCACCCATATCCCTAAGAGCAAATCTACCCATTTCAGGGAATTCTTGGAATGTTTCAATACATGTTGGTCTTACAGGTCTGATTTTTACAATTGCGGAATCTCCAACTTTAAGGAATTTTGGATTTTCTTCTTCAACTGCACCAGATGCAGGGTTAATCTTTTGAAGAAACTCAGTAACAGTTGCTGCAACTTGTGTAGTGTGTGCGTGCATTACTGGTGTGTAACCAGGAGCAATTGCTGTTGGGTGGTGAATAACAATAATTTGAGCTTTGAATTCTTTTGCAACGTTTGGTGGTGCATCAGGAGTACCAAGAACATCTCCTCTCTTGATATCTTTCTTCTCAACACCTCTAAGATTGAAACCAATGTTGTCACCTGCTTCTGCAGATGGCATTTCAGTGTGATGTGTTTCAATAGATTTGATTTCACCAGGAGCACCTGAAGGCATTACAACAATTTTGTCTCCTGCTTTCATAATTCCTGTTTCAACTCTACCTACGGGCACAGTTCCCACGCCCGTGATAGTGTAAACGTCTTGAATTGGAACACGTAGTGGTTTACCAACGGGCTTCTCAGTAACAGTAAAGTCATCAAATGCTTCTAACAGAGTCTTACCTTTGTACCAAGGCATGTTCTCAGTTTTCTTGACCAAGTTATCTCCTTTCCATCCAGAAACTGGAATGACAGGTACATTTTCTAATTTGTAACCAACAGATTTAGCCAAACCTTCACCTTTTGCTTTGGCGGTATTGAATGCATCTTCTTTATATTCAACTGCATCCATTTTGTTGATTGCAATAATTAGTTGGCTTACACCGAGTGTTTTTAACAAGAACGCATGTTCTCTTGCTTGTCCACCTGCAGCAATTGCAGTATCGGTTTCACCTTCTTTTGCAGAAAGTACCAGAATGGCTGCATCTGCTTCAGAAGCACCAGTAATCATATTTTTAATAAAGTCCCTGTGACCAGGGGCATCAATCAAAGTAAAGAAGTATTTTGGCGACTCAAATTTTTGGAAAGCTAAGTCAATTGTAATACCTCGTTCTCTTTCATCTTTAATATTATCCATAACCCATGCATACTTGAAAGTATCACCTTTTCCGGTCTTTTCGGATTCGGCTCCATGAGCTGCAATAGTTCTTTCATCCACAACTCCAAGATCCATCAAAAAATGACCCATAGTAGTTGATTTTCCATTATCAATATGTCCTGTAACAATCAGGTTCAAGTGGGGTTTATCTGCCATACGAAAAACCTGACCGAGGGCATTTATTAGCGTTATGAATTTTTGAAAAAAAAATAAAGAATCTTCAATTAATTACAGATCAGAAGACTTTGCTAAATACACATAAATCAAGGTGTCAAAAGTGATAGATATGAAAATTACAGTTTCAGTTATCAAAGCAGACGTCGGCGGAATTGGCGGACATACAAAACCTAGTGACGGCCTGATCAAAGCAATCAGGGACACCGTTGAAAAG
>CAJQMY010000041.1 GCA_905479565.1 uncultured Candidatus Nitrosopumilus sp. | reverse complement strand
TGCAGCTAAAAAAAGACCGGCAAAGAAAAAGACTGCAGCTAAAAAAAGACCGGCAAAGAAAAAGACTGCAGCTAAAAAGAAATCTAGACGTTAGTCATTAGATTGTTTTCTATAACGTATAGTGGAGTTATTCTATAATTTTTAAAATGAACAAACGTGGTCTGATAATTACAATCGTGGGTTTAGTTTTAGTGGGTGTTTCACTTGGGGTTGCATCATCTGCAATTCCTTCTAACGTGACTGGACCAAATGATCTTTCTATGGTCACTATGTTTGATGGGATGTTTGATGAGGTTACTGATGAGTTGCAAATTGCGCCTGGTGAGTCTGCCTACGTCTCGTATGATACATCTTCTCGCGGCGTTCCTTTGCTTTGGGGAACTCAATTGACTGAATATGAAACTGGTGATATGTTGTCTATAACAATCACGAATATTTTTGGAGATGGTAAGGGTGAATATATTCAGTCAGATCCAATTCTATTTGAAATGGTAGAAACTATTGAATCTGATACATTAAATTTTGAAATTAAAAATATTGGTCAAAATACGGTATATGTTATTGTAATGTTTTCAGAAGATCCAGGAAACTCTGATGCTTTATCAAATCCAAACTCATCTCTCATGAATATGGTGTTTTCTCTTCTAATTTCTGGACTTTTACTTATTTTGGGAATTATAATTTCAATAATTGGTACAATTATAATTTTAGTAGATTTGAAAAATAATTTAGATGATAAAAGAAACTATTGAAGAATAACTTTGTAAAAACACTTTGATTTTTAATATTTGAATAAGTTCATTTAAAGAAAAAATCTTTAAAAATTATTTTAAATTTCTCTGATTACTACTGGCAAGGACATGAAATAAAATAAATTTAGAATATGATTTATTTATTAAGGATTGACATCCATCTTACCAAATTTGCCTTTGGTTAAGGACACTTCACCTTTAAATTCGTTGGTATATCCATTTGAAATGACAACTTTATCTCCAACATTTACTGCTTTGATATCGTCACCCCACAATGTGAGTTTCATTTTGTTTTCTTCAGATTTGTCTTCGTTAGCAATTTCTGCATCACAGACATCAACTGTTCCTCCGCTTTTGAGATTAACCGTTCTAGGATCTCCTTTGCTTACAACTTCTGCTTCAACATTAACTCCACTTCGCATTTTTTTTGCGTCGGAAATTGGTATGGATTCTGACATATTTTTGAGTAATTTACGCACGATTATAAGCTTTGTTAAAAAATTATATACATTATAAATTAATTTTTTAATTTATTCAAATAGTAATCGAGAAATATTGGTCAATACCCAATCTTATTGCAGAGGTATCGAAGCCCGGTCAACCGAGAGGGACTCAAGATCCTTAAAATAGGAAATCCCTTCTCTTAGGAGTTCGTGGGTTCGAATCCCACCCTCTGCACTAAATTTTAATTAAAATTGATATTTTTCTAAAAGTTTGCAATTATGCAACAATGGTCTTTACCTTGGTGACTGAATGTGCTAAAATTTCCTTATGCATTTTCGCTATCTGCTCGTCTTTGAAAGATAGATTGCATCTAAAACACTTCCAAACTATCTCTGACATATACACAATAAGCGTAAATTACTTATAAAGATATTGCATCATTGATCCAATTTCTTACAATACCTAATAATTGTTTTAAAAAACTTGTAATTTTTATAATTTTTTAGTTTATAATCAAATTTTCTTGTGACTAAATGTGAATCCAAGGGTTTAGAAATAAAAAAAATACTATATTTTTTGAAAGATTGTGGATATTTTAGAAATTTTTGGAGAATTTTCATATTTTGGAATTTTTCTTGTACTAATTGGAGTAAATGCAGCTCCAATCCTGATGCCTCCAAGCTGGATTGTTTTAACATCCTTTTATCTTCTTGATCCCACACTGAATGTAGTTATTCTTGCCATGGTAGGGGCTACGGGAGCCACTTTTGGCAGATTTATTCTTAAACGAATTAGTGTGGTTTTTAGAAGATTTGTTGCAGAAGAACAAAAATCCAATCTAGATGTGATTGGCAACTATTTGAATAATAAAAAATATGGTTATGTTGTTGCATCTTTTTTGTTTGGCGCAACTCCTCTTCCTAGTAACATGTTATTCATTGCTTATGGTTTAATGCGTGCAAAAAGTTTGGGCATTTATGTTGGGTTTTGGTTTGGTAGAGTAATTTCATATATTGTTATGATTTATTTTGGGAATGCTGTTTTAACTCCTTTCTTGGAATTATTTGAAGATAAATTGACTGCTATTTTATTAATTGACGGAGCTGGAATTGCTTTGATCATTCTATTTGCGTCTATTAATTGGACTCTTTTAATTACCAAAAGAAAAATTAAGTTTGTTAAACCAAAAATATGGAGAATTTAATGAACGTTATTGATTCAATAAAAAGTAAATCTAAAGAAATCATGGATAATGATTCTGCTCATGATTTCGATCATGTTATGAGGGTATACAAAAATGCCCAAAAAATATGCAAAAAAGAAAAAGCAAATGAAAAATTAGTTCTTTGTTCTGCGTTACTACATGATATAGTTTCTTATCCTAAATCTGACAAGCGTTCAAAATTTTCTTCAATAGAAAGTGCACAAAAATCAAAACTTATTCTAAAAAAATATAATTTTTCAAAGGAAGAAATTATTATTATCTCAGATGCAATACGTGATCATAGCTTTTCTCAAAATAAAACTCCTGAAAGTATTGTGGGAAAAATTCTTCAGGATGCTGATAGATTAGATGCAATTGGTGCCATAGGAATTGCAAGAGTTTTCGCTACGGGGGGTTCACTAAGACGACAATTTTACAATATTGATGATCCATTTTGCAAAACAAGAAAGCCTAATGATAAAATTTGGACTGTAGATCATTTTTATCAAAAATTACTCAAATTGGAATCTTTAATGAATACAAAATCAGGTAAGATGGAGGCTCAAGAGAGGACAAAGATGCTCAAAGAATTCCTTAATCAACTAAAAAAGGAACTTTAGCCGTAATCGACATATCTATCATAACGGGTTTCTATTTCATTATTTTCTCCTGATTTTATTTTGATATATTCCTGATTTTTTCTAAATTTGATATATTTGATAATTTCTGCAAATTCTTCGTTATTTGGATAAGAATCAAAAACAGGCTCAACTAGTCTTAAGTATTCTAAAGTTTTTTCTCTAAATTCTTCTCTGGTTGGTTTTTTGATTCCATTCATCCTAAACCAAACAGCACACCAACTTGCACCTACTACATGTGGCAATAAGTCAAAGGCTCTTTGAATTTCAAAACGTTCGTCGTTTCTCATGATTCTTGAAGAAATCTAGAAGCTGATTTTGCAAAATATGTTACTATCATGTCGGCACCTGCCCTTTTAATTGAATGTAAAATTTCTAACGTGATGTCTTTCTCATTTACATATCCTAGCTGTGAAGCTGCTTTTACTAATGCATATTCTCCAGAAACGCTGTATGCTGAAACTGGAACGTTGTATTTTCTTCTGGTCTCTGCAATTAAATCCAAATATGATAATGCGGGTTTAATCATTACTATGTCAACCCCTTCTTCGATATCTGTTTCAACTTCCATCATTGCTTCTCTTGCGTTTGTATATGGAACTTGGTATGTTTTCCTATCCCCAAATTTTGGGGCACATTCTGCGGCATCTCTAAATGGTGAGTAAAAGTTTGAACGATGTTTTGCAGAGTGTGACATTATTGAAACGTCTGTAAATCCTGCATCATCCAATGATTTTCGTATGGCTGCTACTTGCCCATCCATCATTGCTGATGGTGACACTGTATCTACACCAGCTTTAGCTTGACTGATTGCAATTTTTGCAAGAGTTTTTAAACTAGAATCATTATCAATTTTATTTCCTTGAATTATGCCGCAATGTCCTGTGGATGTGAATTGACATAGACAAACATCTGCCATGATTACTATTTTATCTCCAAACTTCTCTCTGATTTGAGAAATCGCTTTTTGAACAATTCCATCATCATCAAATGCTGAACTTCCAGATTCATCTTTTTGAGACGGAATTCCAAATAGCATAATTGCAGGAATCCCTAATCCTATTATTGTTGCAATTTCTTCGTTGACATCCTTTAATGGCAATCTTTCAATTTCTGACATTGATTCAATTTTGGTCCTTTCGTTCAAATCTTCTTGAACAAATACTGGACAAATGAAATCTTTTGGAGATAGTGTTGTTTCTTGAACTAGTTTTCTCATCTTCTCTGATGTTCTCAATCGACGTAGACGCTTAGTTGGAAATGCCATGATGGGATTCTCTTTAGGTAAAATATAATCCTAGTCTACTTCATTCTGTTTTTTATAGTCAAAAAGCTTGCTTGCCAATTCTACCACGTCAGGATTGTCTTGTTCTGATGCTTTTCTGATCTTATTCATTGGGGTGGATATAATACTTTCAACAACAGCTTTTGTTAGCTCTTCAATGATCTTGATTTTTTTCTCATCTTTTTCATTTAGCATTTGTAGTGCTTTTTTCAATTCCTTTTCTCGAAGATTTTCAATATTCTTGAAAACGTCTGTTACAAGTGGTTCTGCATCTAGTCTTTTCATTGAGGCTTCTAATACAGATACTTCCTCTCTAATTATATTTTCAACGCTTTTCACCTTGTTTAGTCTAGCATTCATGTTCTTTTCTACCATTTCTGCAATTTGATCTAAATTCATTAGTTTTACACCGCCTATTGTTGCAACTTTTTCATCTACCGTTCTAGGGTTTGATAAATCTAGAATCATCATTCCATTGTTTTTATTTTTCATGGCTTCAGTAATTTTTTCATTTGTAACTAGAAAATACGGTGCAGTTGTTGCCACAAAGATTACTTCATAATTATCAAATCCTAAAAGTACGTCTTCAAATTTGATTGGATTGCCCCCCATTGTTTCACAAAATGTTTCTGATCTTCTAATCGTTCTACTTGTTACATCAAATGCATAACCTCGTCTTTGTAATGATTTTGCAACCAGAGTTGAGACTTCTCCAGTTCCAATTAGTAATACTTTTTTTGTTTTTAGTTCATCAATATTTTCTTCCGCTAGTTTTACCGCCATGGATCCAACTGAAATTCCTCCGGCTCCAATTCCACTTGAATTTCTGATTCTAGTTCCTATTCGAATTGCTTTGTCAAACAAGGTGTTTAGATGCTGTCCTGATGCTTTAACTTCTCTGGCTGATGTGATTGAGTTTTTTATTTGACCTAGAATTTGCTCTTCTCCCAAAACCATGGAATCTAATCCTGATGTTAGTTTCAATAAATGATGTAATGCATCATGATTTTCTACACATTCTATATTGTCATTAAATGCCTCTTCTTCAAGCCCCGTAATTGTTGCCCAAGTTTTTTTAATTTTTTCTAAATCGTATGTTTTAGATTTTCCAAATAGCTCAATTCTGTTACATGTTTGAATAATTACACATTCATCCAATCCGGAATTGTTTTTGAATTGTTCATACGCGTTTTTCATATCCTTTATCGTAAATTGCTCAAGAATGTGAATTGGAGAGTTACGAAAAGTAACACGTGCATTGATGATATTTTGTTTCATTTCCAATTTCTCAATATTGTGATAGCTCGCTTTTCTGCTTTTTTTATTTGACCGTCTTTTATTAACTGATCAATCTCGTTATCACTCATGATACTATGTAGGTATTTTTTTCTTTTTTTTTGAGTGGCAATGACCTCTTTAGCTAATCCTCTTACCTTTTTTTGAATTTTAATTTGTGCAATGTCTTCTTTCGTAATTATTTTTCTGAGTGCTTTTTCCGATTTTTCTTTGATCTTCTTTGACATTACTGGGCTTCTTCCTCCAGTGAAAATTGCAATTTGTATCATGTTTTCAAAATTAATAATTGCGGGGTTAGAAAAGTCACTATCTTCAGGATTGTCTGAACTGTATACTGTAATGCCTTTCTTTTTTGCAGCATTGATAATTTTCTGATTTATTTTTTTATCATTTGTAGTTGTAATGATCAAACTGGGTTTCAATTTTGAAATAAATTTTGTATTTACAATTTTTTGTTTTATAATTTTAATTTTTTTAGTTTTAGATAGTTTGGTTATCTGTGAATTTACTGAATCTGCAATTATGGTAATATCGCATTCTTGTTTGAGTAATGAATTCGTTCTTTTTTGTGCCTCACTTCCTCCTCCTACAATGATGATTTTTTTACTTTGGAGATTTAGATCAACTATCATCGATCAAAGGGATTCCGATTTCTATTTATGTATTAAAATTTAGAGCCTAGAATCCCAGCTACATTTTTAATTGAATGATCAAGTTACTGATTTATTGACTTCTATGGATGAATCTGATAAAGAACTTCTCAATGAAATTCAATGGACTTTTCCTCTGGCAACAAGACCTTTTGATGCGATTGCTAAAAAATTCAATACTACTCCCGAAGATATCAAGTCTCGTCTAAGTGAGTTAAAAGAAATAGGCGTTCTAAGACAATTAAGTGCAATTTTTGATACAAGAAAGCTAGGATACACTAGTTCTCTAGTGGCTATGGAAATTGAGTCTGATAAATTAGATTACGTTGCGAGTAAAATCAATCTTCATCCTGGTGTAAGTCATAATTACGAACGAGATCATCAATTCAATCTTTGGTTTACTTTGGCTGTTCCTCCTGGTGCCGATTTGAAAGTAGAACTAGAAAAATTCAATATTCTAAAAGGAATTAAAAAAGTTAGAATGCTCCCAACTTTGCAATTATTCAAAATTGGTGTTAAACTTGACATGGTTGATGACAAGAAACATGATATCGCACCTAGTGAAGAGAAAAAAGAAATTAAAAATATTGAATTTATTCCAACTGATGAAGATAAAGACTTTATTCGTGAATTGCAAAAAGATATGGATATTATTGACGAACCATTTGTTCTTGCAGCAAAAAATCTTGGAATAACTGAAAATAAACTATTTGAAAAAATAAAACATTATGAAAATATTGGCGTCATGCGAAGATTTGCTGCTATCTTAAGACATCGACAAGTTGGGTTTACTGCGAATGGCATGATCGTATGGAAAGTTCCTGAATCTAGAATTAAACAAGTTGGAGAAATGTTAGGCTCATTTCCGCAGGTGAGTCATTGTTATGAGCGGCCTACATATGCTGATTGGCCTTATAATGTTTTTTCCATGATTCATTGCAAAACTCAAGATGAAGCATATGAAGTAGCAAAAACAATCCAAGACCAAATTAATGTAGATGAATACAATATTCTTTTCAGCTCTCGTGAATTTAAGAAAACACGTGTTGAATATTTTGTAGAAAATTCGTTTAATCTAGAAGAAACACTTTCCGCATCTTAGATCTCGTTTTTGTCGTGTCCCACGACATGTATTGTACAAAAATATTGATCATTCATGTTACAATAGTATGTTGAATCATCTCCGCATTCTTTACATGGATATTTTTCGTCTAGTTCTGATAATTTAGTGTGATAGATCTTACTTCTAGGAGTGATGTTTGAATTTTTGTAAATTCTTGTTATATTTGAATAATATTCTGATTCTTCAGGATTTAGTTTCTGTTCTTTTTTGATCTTTTTAATCATGAATTCCCATTTTTTATACTTACCAATTTTGGCCAGTTTCATTTTTTCAATAATTTCAATTGTTTTTTCTGAATCTATGGGAATGTTCATTTGTAAATTAGCTTGCTTGCGGTGTTGCTTTTAATTCATATGGTGGCCAAGAATTGTACAACTCTTCAACTTCTTTCATATCTGAGTCTGAAATATATTTTCCATCTGACATTTGAGCATAATTTACAATCTCTTCTTCACTAATCATTGTTGGCAGCACTGTTGCAAATCCTTTCTTTGTCATCATGAATTTCATTGCAAATTCTGTAACGTTTAAGCCGTTTCTATCTGCGATTGGTTTGAATTGTTCAACTTTTTCTAATGATGCTTTGAGCCATTCTCTTTTTCTAACTGATCTGTGATCATTATCATCAAATTTTGTATCTGCATTAACTTTTCCAGTTAAAATTCCTGATGCTTCTGGAACTCTAACTAATATCCCTACATCGTTTTCTTTGGCTTTTCTCATTAATTCATTTCCTGGTGTTTGTTCTAGAATATTGTAAACAGTTTGGACTGCACTAATGTTTGGCTTATCCATTGCTTCCAATCCCTCCTGTGTCCATCCTATTGCTGGTCCCAACGCAATTTGATATGTTTTGATCGAACCATCTTTGATAAAACTATCTAGTAAATTGAATATTGACTCATCTCTCACATCTTTTAGCTTCGGATTGTGTACTCCATACATGTCAAGATGATCTGTTTGTAATCTTTCTAAACTATTTCTTAATGCCATTCTGGTATAATTCTCATCAAACTTTTGTGGAAGTTCTTTGTGTCCTATTTGTTCGACATCTCTAAAATCATAGCCATATTTTGTTGAAATAACAATCTCATCTCTCATGTCTTTGAAAACTTTACCAATCAGTTTTTCACTTAATCCTTTACCGTACAAGTCCCCTGTTTCAAAGAAATTAATTCCTACGTCATATGCTTTTTTGAGCATCCTTTTTGCTTCATCCTCTTCAATTTTTTTGCCCCACCAATCAAGTGCAATTGCCCATGCCCCAAATCCTACTTCTGATATTTCAATATCAGTTTTACCTAGTTTATTGTACTTCAAAACTATTTTTTAAATTGAAATTTCATCATTTA
>CAJQMY010000040.1 GCA_905479565.1 uncultured Candidatus Nitrosopumilus sp. | reverse complement strand
GTTTATCAATAGCATATTGAGTTAATTCAATTTCATGTTTTCGTATATTATCCATCCCAATTTTGGTAAGATAGTCAATTGCAGATCCCAAGCCAATAACATCAGCAATATTAGGCGTACCCGCTTCAAACTTGTAAGGTAGGTCATTCCACGTTGTTTCATATTTGTGAACTTCTCTAATCATGTCGCCACCTCCATGGAAAGGACTCATAGTTTGAAGTACAGATTTTCTAACCCATAAAACTCCAATTCCTGTAGGTCCTAGCATTTTATGTCCAGAAAATGCAAAAAAATCACATCCCAATTTTTCAATGTCAACTTTCATGTGAGGAACTGCTTGAGCGCCATCAATCAAGGTAAGAACTCCAGCTGCTTTACATTTTTCAATAATTTTTTCAGCATTAGTAATTGTTCCAAGAACATTAGACATCAAACTAAACGTTACAAGTTTAACTTTACCTGTTGCAAGATATTTGTCAAGATCATCTAAAATCAGCTCCCCATTATCATCCATTCCAATGTATTCTAATTTTGCATGTTTTTCTTGTGTTAAAAGTTGCCATGGAACAATGTTACTGTGATGTTCATACTCAGTTGTGACAATGATATTGCCTTCATCGATGTGAGGCCTTCCCCATGCATACGCAACTAAATTAATTGCTTCAGTGGTACCACGAACAAAAATAATTTCCTGACGGTTTTTTATATTTACAAAATTTGCAACTTTATCTCGTGAAGATTCATAAGATTCAGTTGCTTCTTCAGCAAGCTCATAAACTGCTCTATGAATATTTGCATTGTGATTTTGATAATAGTCTGTAATGGCATCTATCACTTGATTTGGTTTTTGTGTAGTGGATGCATTATCTAAATAAACAAGTTGCTTGTTGTCCCTAACAGTCCTTTTTAGAATTGGAAAATCACTTCTTAAATTTTCAAATAATGATTCTGTACTTTGCATATCTTAAATCTCCACGTAAATTTCATTGGCATCTATTTTAACAGCGTATATTTTTAGAGCAGTTTCAGCGGGAAGGTTTTGAGGTTCCCCATTTACCAGATTAAAGACTGAGAGATGCAAAGGACATCTAACACCCTCATCACTTAGAAATCCAGTAGAAAGGTCAGCATCTGCATGGGTGCAGATTAAATCAGTTGCGTGAATTTCTCCCTTCAGGTTAGCTATGAGGAGTTTCTTATCTTCGTGAACAAATCCGAAAAGTTGCCCCTCTTTTACCTGCTCCAAAGTACAAGCTTTAATCCATTCAGACAAAATATCACCGATACTTGTAATGCTGTTCTATTTCAGAGTCTTCGTTATAGCGGGTCTCTTCAATTTCAACAAATTTTGTTAATTCTTCATCGGTGTTAATTGTAAGTTCTCTATTTTCCCATTTTGATTCAATAAGATAAGCAATCCATGCCCTGACTTGAATTGACATTTTTCGTGAAAGAGGTTCTAAAAATCCCTCAATAATTATTCTTTCAGATTCTGCGTGAGTAAGACATCTAGTTTTCAAATAGAATATTTGTTCTTCGTCAATTTGTGCAACTGACGCAGAGTGAGTAGCCTTTACATCATTAGTAAAAATCTCCAAGCTAGGAATTGCATCAGACTTTGCGTCTTTATCTAAAAGAATAGAACGGCCAGACAAAAATGAATTTGATTTTGCGGCATTTTCTTTAATTCTAATCATTCCTTTGAAAAGGGAT
Source organism: uncultured Candidatus Nitrosopumilus sp. (assembly GCA_905479565.1). Classification (GTDB taxonomy): domain Archaea; phylum Thermoproteota; class Nitrososphaeria; order Nitrososphaerales; family Nitrosopumilaceae; genus Nitrosopumilus. The sequence goes on along the minus strand of CAJQMY010000040.1, from coordinate 33,415 downwards.
TTTGATTTATTTCTCAGAATTGATTTTTCAACTACTCTTGCTTCAGTAGATGGGCTTTCATGATTTACGTTGGTTTGAATATCGAATGATTGTTCATTATTTCCAAAAATTACTTCAGAATCATTTGAAGATGCACCATTACCATTAAGGAAATATTCAATCTTGTATCTAGACAGCATTGATCCAAACAATCCAGAATACCAATTTACTTTGGAATCTTGTGCCAAGTCAGTTCGTCTTGTTGTGAAGGTTACAGCATGTTGATCCATCATTTGCAGAGTGGTAATGTCCAGTTGTGCATTCGCTGCAAGATTGGTGTTCAGTAATTCAAGATATGCTTGCTGTGCCTCAGTTTTTGGCGAATATAGTTCTTGAACAATTGCAGCCTTACTACTCTCACCTGCAAATATTATATTTCTAGAAATTACAGAATGATCATCATCAGACAAACATGTCAAAAAGTAAACAGGTTTGTCCAATACTAAGTTACGTGGAATGTGAATAAATATTCCAGAATTAAATGCAGCATTATTTAGTGCCGTAAATTTGTCTTCTTGAGATTTAGAGGCCTCTAATGCTTTTTTAACTAATTCAGGATTGTTTTTAATTGCATCTGATATTGAAGAAATTACTAATCCTTTAGATTTTAAATCATCAGAGATATTTATTTTATGAATATTGGTTCCAACTTGAATAATACAAATTTCTTTTTCTAATTCACTTAATCTTTTTTTAAGAAAATCAGGAACAGTTGCAGTTGTAGATGTTGAAAGAGATACTTTTTCTGGATCCATTTTTTTTGCATCAGTGTATTTGTTGTAAAGTGGAGACAGCTCGATTGCTAGACTATCATAGATAGACAAGGAACTTTTTCTATAGTCCTTTAGCCAATCAGGCTCATTCCTTGATGAAGAAATCTCATCTATGTGAGTCGTGTTAAGTTTTGAAAGAAGGGCTTGGGACATGATTCATTAAAATTATATTTTCGGAGATTATCCCACTGAGTCATCCATCTCTAGTTTGATGAGTCTGTTTAATTCAACAGCGTATTCCATCGGTAATTCTTTTGTAAATGGTTCCATGAAACCATTTACAATTAGAGATAGTGCTTCTTCCTCATTAAATCCTCTACTCATAAGATAGAAGATTTGGTCATCGCCAATTTTTCCAACAGTTGCTTCGTGAGTAATTGTTGCATCTTCTTGATTAATTTCCATATATGGATAGGTATCAGTTTTAGATGTATCATCTAAGAGCAATGCATCACATCTTACAGTTGATTTTACACCAGTAGCACCTTTTGCTACATGTAACATTCCTCTGTAAGTGGAACGTCCATCAAGTCTACTTACTGACTTTGATGTGACTTTAGAAGTGGTATTTGGTGCAAGATGGACCATTTTAGCGCCTGTATCTTGATGCTGTCCTTTACCAGCAAAAGCAATGGACAATGTTTCACCGTATGATCTTTCGCCCATAAGATAAACTCCAGGATATTTCATAGTTAGCTTACTACCAATATTTCCATCAATCCATTCAACGGTTGCACCTTCATGTGCATAAGCACGTTTTGTTACAAGATTATAGACATCTGCACTCCAATTTTGAATTGTAGTGTATCTTAGTTTTGCATCTTTGAGTGCAACTAATTCTACAACTGCAGAGTGCAATGATTCTGAAGAATAGACAGGGGCAGTACAACCTTCAATGTAATGTACTTCTGCACCTTCATCAACAATAATCAATGTTCTTTCAAATTGACCAATGTTTTCTGCATTAATTCTAAAGTATGCTTGTAGAGGCATGTCAATATGGACACCAGGTGGAACATAGATGAAAGAACCACCACTCCACACTGCACTGTTAAGTGCTGCAAATTTGTTATCCTCTGGAGGAATAATTTTACCAAAGTATTTTTTGAATATCTCTGGATGTTCAATAAGAGCTGCATCAGTATCTAAGAAGAGAACGCCCTGTTTTGCTAAATCTTCTCTTAAGCTGTGGTACACAACTTCAGATTCGTATTGTGCACCAACACCTGCTAAAAACTTTTTTTCAGCTTCTGGAATTCCCAGTTTGTCAAATGTTTGCTTAACATTGTCTGGAACATCATCCCAGTTCTTTTCTACTTTGTCAGATGCTTTTGCATAATAGTAAATATTTTGGAAATCAATTACACTAAGATCTCCGCCCCAAATGGGCATTGGTTTTTGCATAAAAATTTCATAAGATCGCAATCTGAAATCAAGCATCCATTGTGGCTCTTTTTTCATTTTACTTATTTCAATTACAGTTTCCTTAGACAGGCCTTTCTTGCTAAGGTGGACATACAATTCTGTAGAATCCTTAAAGTCATATTTTGAATAATCCATATCTAGATTTTCAGCAGTCATATTCGTCATAACCCCGTTATATTATAAATACATGAGGAAAAATAGGCGGAGCTAGTTAGGACAAGCTAAAATTTCAAATTTATCCAGTTTAACTAAGACTAGTCTTCATTGTGTCAAATGCACCTACAACAGTATGTACTTTAGATACGACATGAGAAACATCAAATTTCTTTAGTTCTTCGGAGGTAAAAGGACCAATGCACACAAGGGATAATTTTGAGAGATGGTTTGTCAAATCAGATTTTTCATAATCCTTGAGCATAATCTCAAGAAATCCACGAACAGATGATGCACTAGTAAAGATAATGCCGTCAACTTTGTTTTGAGAAAATAATTCTCGAAATCCATTCCATTGGGTTGTGTCTCGAAATGCACATACATCATACAAATGAATCTCTACAACATTGATTCCAATCTTGTTTAATAGTTCTTTGAGAAAAGGATTTGATGCACCGCTGCGAGGAATAATTACTTTTTTACCAACTGCATGGATTTGTGAAAACTCTTCGCCAATACCAATGGACGAATTATTTTTTGGTTCATGATTCACTTTAATTCCATATGCGTTTAAAGTTGTAGTGGTTTTAGGGCCAACTGACATTACTACACTATTTGCGACTGCTAATTGCAATTTCTCAAAGTTTCCAACATTTTTAGCAGTATCAAAGAGAATCTTTACAGCCTTTGAGCTAAGAAATACAGAATAGTCAGGATGTTCAGTTTCTACTAGATTTAAAAACTCATCAACAATTTTTTCACCCTTGCTGACAAGCTCTATCGTAGGTAATGGTAACGGTATTGCTTTGTTTTGCGCAGCAAGAGAGATAAACTCTGATGCATCGTCTTTTGAACGAGTTATAGCAATTGTTTTTCCATCAAGCATTATTTCCAACCTATAATATCTGACAAGTCAACTACTTTTCCAATTATTATATTTGTAGGAGGAGTAATTTTATTTTCTTTAACTTTTTTTGCAATGTTTGTGACTGTTCCTTTGATCATTTTTTGTTTGGAAGTAGTTCCATTTTGAATTACGGCCACAGGAGTGTTTTTATCCATTCCTCCAGCAACAAGTTGCTTGCAAATAATATTAATCCTAGACAAACCCATCATAATTACAATTGTATCAACTGACTTTGCAAGATTCTTCCATTTGACAATTTCTTTTTTCTTTTCTGGATCTTCATGTCCGGTAACAAAAACTACTGATGATGCATGTTTTCTATGAGTTAGCGGGATTCCGGCATATGTTGCAGAGCCAATTCCCGAAGTAATTCCTGGAACAATTTCGTATTTCACTTTGTTTTCTTTAAGAAATTCTGCCTCTTCACCACCACGTCCAAAAATAATTGGGTCACCGCCCTTTAGTCTAACTATATTTTTTTTAGATTTTGCATATTGTACCATTAAATCATTAGTTGTATTTTGATGTGTTGTGTCATCCCCTACTGCACGACCAACATAGATTTTTTCAGCTTTTTTTGGAATCATAGAAATTATTTTTTTGCTAACTAATCTATCATACAAAACAACATCTGCTTTTTCAAGTAATTCAACTGCACGTAATGTGATTAATTTGCTATCTCCAGGGCCCGCACCAACAAGATACACTTTTCCAGTCATGACTTATTCCATTCCTCCACTTTTTCTCTCCAATTTAATGCAAGATCATTTACTCCTTTCACATGCAGTTCTTCTCCAGCACTTTTTCCCAGAGATGCAGGATCGTTCTTCTTTCCGATTTTATTTACCAGAAGAGATTGTTTTCCGTCTACTGAAAATGCAGATACAGTCAAAGTCATATCAGAGCCATTTGATTTTGCATATGCTCCCAATGGGAATCTGCATCCAGAATCAACGTAATCAGAAAGGGAGCGCTCAGCCTCAATCTCTGAACGAGAATCAGCATCTTCAATTTTTTTTAACATTGAAATCGTTTTAGTGTCATCTGCTCTTGCAACAATTGCAATGGCACCTTGTCCTGGAGAAGGGGAAAAGTCTTCAATTGATAATGCAGTGTATTTTACATCCATCCCCAGTCTCGAGATTCCAGCTTGTGCTAGAACTATTGCGTCATAGTTTTCACCAGATACTTTTTTAATTCTAGTTTCAATATTTCCACGTATTGGTTTTACAATCACATCAGGTCTTTTTCTAGACACTTGAACTGCCCTTCTTAATGAACTGGTTCCAATGACAGATCCTTCTTTGATACCATCTAATGTTGAATCGTCTGAAGATATGAATACATCATTAACTGTCTCACGTTTTGGAATAGATGCAAGTATCAGATTATCATCTAATTCAGATGGAACATCTTTCAAACTGTGTACTGCAAAATCTACTTCTTTTTGAACAACGGCCCTATCAATCTCTTTTTCAAAAATTCCTTTTTGATCTATTGTAAATAATGGTCGAGTATCGGTATCACCCTTTGTTGTGATTGGTTTGATTTCATATTCACAGTCAGGATTTACTTTTTTCAATTCAGAAATTACCCAATTTGTCTGTGCAACAGATAGTTGACTTCCCCTAGCTCCTACTACATACTTCAATTTTTCACCGATTTTAGTGCCAAATCATATGCATCAAGTGTTTTGTTTAGATCAGTTTGAGTGTGTGCATCAGAGAGAAAAACTACTTCAAACTGGGATGGTGCAATGAAAATTCCCTTTTTTAATAAAATTTGGAACATTTTTTGGAATTTCTTGAGATTTGCATTCTTTGAGGTTTGATAATTCACAACAGGTTTGTTTGTAAAGAAAATCTGAAACATTGAGGCTGTAAAATTGATTCGGTGAGGGATTTTCATGTCTGTAGCCATGTCATCCAATGCCGTACAAAATAATAGATTGAATCTTTCAAGTTTTGAATAGAGCTTGTTTTTGATTTTATTAATTGTTTTAATTGAACTAATAGCAGCACTAACAGAAACAGGATTACCAGCAAATGTACTTGCTTGGTAAACTTTGCCATCAGGAGAAAGTAAATCCATAATTTCTTTTTTGCCGCCTACAGCTGAAATTGTGAATCCATTACTTAGTGCTTTAGCAATTGTAGTGATATCGGGTTTGATTTCAAAATACTCTTGTGCTCCACCAGGTGCAACTCTAAAACCAGTAACCACCTCATCAAAAATTAACGGAATGTTGTTTTCTTTAGTAATTTTTCGTAAGTCAGAAAGGAAATTCTTTTCAGGTAAGATTAATCCCATGTTAGCTAAAATCGGCTCTACAATAACTCCTGCAATATCTTTATTTTTTCTAATTATTTTTTGTAAATCTTCCACATTGTTATATTCTGCAACCAATGTATTTTTAGAAACTTCGTCCAACCCACCATCAGATACAGAAATTCCATTATGTGCAGAACCAGAACCAGCTTTAACTAAAACAGAATCATGCGCACCATGATAACACCCTTCAAATTTTATTATTTTTTTCTTTTTTGTAAATCCACGTGCCAATCTAATTGCAGTCATTGTAGCCTCACCACCAGTATTCATCAGTCTTACTTTCTCAACAGATAGAAAATTACCAATGATTAATTTTGAGAGTTCCGTTTCAGATTCAGTAGGAGTACAGTAAAGAGTACCCCTTGTTAATTGATTAGAAACAGATTTGAGAATTTCTTTGCGTCTATGTCCTAAAAGTAGAGCTCCATATCCATTGCAAAAATCAATATATCGATTATTATCAGCATCCCAAATGTATGCTCCATTCGCTTTTTTTGTGAAGAATGGATATGGCTCAAAATATCTAACAGGACTATTAACGCCTGATGGGATTACCTTTTTTGCAGTATTGAATAATTTCCTGGATTCAGACACTATTGAAATGATGTTTTAGGTCATTATTATTCGTAATTTGTCGCTCTTTGTGCCTGAAATTTCTTTCGGAATAGAAAAGCTACAATCATAGTCCCAACATAGGGGGCAGTCCAATATATCCACAGGTTCTCAAAAGTTCCGGACAGCAATGCAGGTGCCAATGCTCTAGCAGGATTCATCGATGCGCCAGAAATAAAAGCCAAAAACAAAATATCCAATCCAACAATTCCCCCAATTGCAACTCCACTAAATCCTCTAAGACCTTTTGTATACACGACATAGAAAATGACGCCCATAAGCATTGCAGAAGCCAAGACTTCGACTGGGAAAATTACAAATATTGAAAAATCAAGATTTGGGGCATTTACTCCAAGATTCGCTTTTTCTCCAATGAAAGACAAAACAAAAAAGGAACCTAATATTGCACCAATTATTTCTGCTGCAAAATAATATACAACTTGAATTTTTGATATATGTCCTGTGATGTAATAGCCAATAGTCACTGCAGGATTAAAATGTGCAAGCGATATTTTTCCAAAAGAGTAAACACCAATTAGTAGTGCAATAAACGGAGCTACAGCCGCAAACGGAATTCCCAATTGACCATCAAAAATTTCAGCATCATAGACTATTGAACCAGTTGCGAATACTACAAGAATGAATGTTCCAACTAGTTCAACTGTAAAAATCTGTAAATTTGAATATGTCATTAGCTATTTCCATCAAGGGATTGGATAAGATTCATCACTTCAAGTCTTATTTTATCACGAATTTCTCGTACATTATCAAGTGATTCTTCTTTAGGATCAGAAATACTCCAATCTATAACATCCTTAACAAACAAAGAAGGACATAATTCTTTATCCATACACCTCATGTTTATAATTTTAAAAGAATCATCAACCATTGCATCAGACAGTAGTTTTGGTTGTTGATTTGTCATGTCAATGCCAATTTCTTTCATGACCTGAATTACAATTGGATTTAGTTGTGACGAAGGAATGGTCCCAGCAGATGAAACGTTAAATTGATTTGGAGCAAATTTTCTAAAAAATGCCTCAGCCATTTGGCTCCTACCAGCATTTTCTACGCACACAAAGAGTATGTTTTCAGGCATAACTACATCACCACATAAATATAAGTTTATATAAATTTAAGTTGATATGAATGGCGTCAGCCTCTTAAAATGTATTTGTGATAAAACACGTTTTGAAATTTTAGAATTATTACAAAAAAATAAAGAACTATGTGTAAATGATTTTGTAGAAAAATTGGAAAAAGATCAACCACTAGTATCACATCATCTAAAGACATTAAGAAAATGTGGAATAGTCAAGTCAAGAGACGAAGGTAAAAAAGCAATATACACAATTTCAAATAATCAACTATCTGAATTAATTTCAATTGTCACCAAAACAAGCAAAAGAATTCCAGTTTTGTGTTCAGATGATAAGTGCTGCTAAAATTTTTCAGTTCGTACTACACCAACGTCACTGACATAGAGAACAATTGCAAAGTTTGCAAACAAGGTTCTTGAAATTTCCTCTACCACACCCTGTAATTTTTCTTCACGCATAATTACCTCAACTTTAACATTTTTTTCATTTTTCAACCCTTGTCCACGAATACCACGGGCACCATTGCCATCAACTTCATAAGTTGTATAGCCAGTTATTTCATGTTTGTTCAATATTTCAATAATATTTTTTTGTGCAAGAATCTCACAAGTAATCGTAAGTAATTTTACATCATATAGTTTCATATGAACTCCTTTACAATGTAATCGAATAAGTCTATCGTCCCTTCTCCAGTATGAACAAGTGTGGATATTGTAAAGAGAATTGGCAGTGTGATAATGATGTTGAACGGAAATGTTATTCCCAAGGCAGATGTTATGTATAGACTTGGTTTTGCTTGAGGAATTGCGTAACGTAAAATTGCAGGGGCAGCAATAAACGAAGCACTAGCCATCAATAATCCAAACATTACCGCACCCCCGATACTCAATCCAAGTACAGTTGCAACTAGAACACCAATTATTCCATTGAATACAGGTATGAGTATGGCAAATGACATGAGAAAAATTCCTACCTTTTTGATATCATCAAGTCTTTGACCAGCAATTATTCCCATCTCAATCATAAAAATTACTATTGCACCAGTAAACATATCATCAAATACGATCTTGATAGGTTCAAAACCATCCTTACCAATAATGTAGCCAATTACAATACTGCCAAGAAGAATTACAATGGCTTTTCCAGTGATTGATTCTTGCAATACTTTTGATAAGTTTGTTTTAGTCGAAGCCAATCCAACATCAACAGAGAGATCATCTGTGAAAGATTGTTTCTTTGCTTTGATCTGCTTCGATACGGCCATATTTGTCATAAATATTGCCATAATGAAGGCAAGGGGCTCCAGCACTGCAAGAATTGCTGCAATATATCCTTCTGAAGTAACTCCTTGATTTTTCAAAAAAGATAAACCTACAGAGAAATGAACTGCACCTACTGCACCATATGTAGATGCTAACGCATACGAATCAAAAATATTGAACTTTCCCAATCTTCGCAAAATTTGATAGTGATTTAACGTGAACAGCAAAGACAACCCAATTGCAACCAACATTGGAATCAACATGTTTTCAAATCCAGTGTTTCTCATTTCTATTCCACCATGAAGACCAATTGCTGCAAGAAGATAGATTGGTAAAAATTCAGAGATTGCTTCCGGAATTTTCAAATCAGATTTTATTCTAGCGGCAATAATTCCAAACAAAAAGAACAGAATTATTGGAGTAAGTAAATTAGATTGAATTAGTTCTAATATTTCCATTTGAATGTTTCAAAAAAAAATTGCTGAAATAAAAACCAAGGTATTACTAAAAATCAAACAAACAGGTTAATCATATATGTAAATCCAATTCCCATTACTGCTGCACCTGGAATAGTTATAATCCAAGAAAAAACAATTTGTCTACTAACTTTCCATCTCACTGCACGTTTTCTTCGAGCAGCACCTGAACCCATGATAGTTCCAGTAATTGCGTGGGTAGTACTGGCAGGAATACCAAATATTGCAAATACTGCAAGCATCAAGCCACCTCCAGTTTCTGCTGCAAATCCTTGATATGGTTTGAGTTTAGTGATTTTTACACCCAGAGTTTTGATAACTTTGTATCCTCCAAAGAAAGTACCCAAGCCCATAGCAGTTGCTGCAGCAAAAATTACCCATAATGGCATCTCAAGGTCAGGAATCATTCCTGCCGAGAATAAAATTAGAACTATAATGCCCATTGTTTTTTGTCCATCATTTGCTCCGTGAGTTAAGGCAAACCATGCTGAAGAAATTATTTGTAATTTACCAAATGTTTTGTTGACAGATCCAGGTCTACGACTTGCAAATATCGTAATGATCAAAGTAGTTAGCAAAAGACCAAATATTATTCCCCCAACTGGAGCAATAACAATTCCTGCAAAGACTTTAGTCAATCCACCATAAACTAATTTTTCAAATCCTAATCCTGCAATGCCTGCACCCATTATTCCTCCAACTAAAGAATGACTGTTTGAAATTGGTAATCCAAAATAAGTACAAAGAGTACTCCAACCAATTGCTCCTGCCAATCCACCAACAATCATGTATACTGTAATGTCATCAGGACTTACAATTCCTTTTGCGATTGTAGTTGCTACTGCAACGCCAAAAACAAAGGGACCAATGAAATTCATTGCTGCAGACAAACCCACAGCATGAATTGGTTTTAGAACACGAGTTCCAATTACAGTAGCAACAGAATTTGCAGAATCATTAAATCCATTTACAAAATCAAAGATTAATGCTACAATGATTGCGCCTATTGCTATCTCTAACATTTAATCATCTCAGGTATATTTTAGAACGATGTCTTCAATGACATCTGCAACATCAACACACCTGTCAGATGCGGTTTCCATTGTTTCATAGATATCTTTTAGCTTGATGATTTTGATTGCATCGTCACTCTCAAAGAGATCTTTGATAGCCTCTCTATACAAGTCATCAACGACATGTTCAATATCACTTGTATTTCTGCAATGTTGTATCATATCTTTTGGATTTTTAATACGTTGTAACTTTGAAGTCATATACTCTACTTCTTTTGTAGCCTCAACTAGCCTATTGGCAATCTCAACAGTGTATGGTGGTGGAGTTACAATTTTGTAGCTATAAACCCTTGCTGCAATTCCGTCCATGAAATCAATCACGTCATCAATTTTTGATGCAATTCTCTGCATATCCTCACGATCTAGAGGAGTTATGAAGGTCTTGTTTAATTCAGAAAATATATCACGTGTTAAAACATCTGCTTCGGTTTCAAGATCATGAATCTTCTTTACTTGTTCAGCATTAGTAAGATCATCAAACAAAATCACTACGGCCTCAGAGGTTTCAACTGCTTTTTTTGCTAAATCATTTAAAATCTTTAAGAGTTCTTTTTCATTGGATTTTATCCAAGATAGCCATTGTCCCATGACTCATTGAATGCAAATTTAGACATAAGGCTAGTGAACATAGTATCTATTGTTCTATATAGTGACATGATCAATTTACGTATTTCATTCTAATCGAGCATAAAAATAATTTTCAATAAAAAAATAGAAAAAAGTCTATTCTGCAGTAAAGTCAGAATTCCAATCTTGGGTGTTTCTGAGATCTTTTGAACTTGGAGTATCTACTGGTTCCACTGTAAACATTGTATCATATGCGGGATTGTTTGGATGATATCCTTGACATTCAAAGTCAAAAACATTTTCTAGCGAAAATTTATTTTTGACGTAACTCTCTTCAGAATTAGTGTTGGTTTCAATCTTATAATCAACTGCTCTGCAATTTACATAGTTAAAACTACGAAGTACTTCTCCGTTTGATACTAAATCAATGTCAATGTCAACAAGGTCTGCGTTAGTTGTACCTGCAATTCCTTGAATTTTGATCTGATTATCAACATGGCCATACAGCATCGGATAGTCACCGACAATTCCTCTTAATTCTATAGTAGGAGAGGTAGTTTTTCTAGTAAACTTTTCTGCAGCGACAGATTTATTACCATTTTCATTATCAACATTTTCCGTTGCAGTCAACACTTCACTTTGTTTAAACATGGAGAATTCTATCGTTTCTGTTCCATCAGCAAAAGTGAAAGTAGAAATTGCATCTAGACCGCCATCAGTATTCTGAATTGATTCCAGATAATCATTTGTAACATGCATTGTTTTCCAAACAGGGGAATCTCCTCTCAAATCATCATAATACATGTTAACACCATCAAGTCCGGAACATGTGAAAGTAGATCGTAGTACTAAAACAAATCCGCTTTTTCCAGTAAATCCTTCTTCTTTGTCTGTCTGAGTTGTTATTCTAGCATCAGATATACGACAAGATGTGAATTCAAATCCTCTCAGAGTTGATTCAGCATTAGAAAATTCTGCCAATACATCAAAATCAACGTTAGAACCTATAGTTAGTACAGATACTTGTCTTGATTTATCAATTACGTCAAATAATAACGGATAATAATCTAAAACGCCTTCTACTTCAAATTCTGTGACAACATTTTCAGAAGATTCTTCATAACCTGAAATCAAATTAAATACAGGAAAATGAATTTGTTCTTTCCCATTTTCAAAACTAAAAGTAACTGAAGTGCTCATATCATTGGCAAATGTAAATCCGGAATCACCATAGTCCGTAAGGGAATTATTTTTAGGGATTTTAAAATCATTACCTAAATCTAGTCCACCACATACAAACTCAATCTTATCTACAACAGCAAATCCAACTTCTTTGAAATAACTTTCATAATCATTTGAATCAAGCGTTTCTACTTTGTAATTGTTAATTCTACAATCATCGTAATCAAGAGTAACAATTGATTCACCCCCTTTTACAAAGGCAGCATCAACATCAAAGTATTTCATTTGATAATCAAATGCAGCATTAGAAAATCTATACTTGTATGCCTCATCCATAGATTCATGCAGCAATGGGGAATCTGTTACAGTTCCTTCCACTAAAAATGAAACACCAGAATTGGCTGCAAAGTTTTCACCCATCTTAAAGACAGGAAATGTATATGTTTCAATTCCGTCTCTGAACGTAAATGTTAGAACTGGAGTTACGTCTCCAATCATTTTGTATCCTTCATTTTCTTCAGCATAAACATTTGAAATTCCAAATATAGCAAATGTGAACAACGCAGCAAGACCAAAGATTGCAATGTTTTTTGTATTTTTACAAGTCATTAAATTGTAAAATCAAAATTTACATTATAAGACATACAGATGTTTTCTATTTGTAGAACATACTTCTAGATAGAGAGGATATCACTATATAGAGAATTTTTATTCTTCACAATTGATCAATAGATCTTTGCTTGAATCAACATAGCATCTATCAGTATAAGAACCTCCATCAATTACATCTGAACCAGAATTGGCATAAATTAAATCACTGCCAGATTGACCCTTTAAGATATCATTTCCAGAATTTCCTTTGATTGTATCATTACCATCATCGCCAGAAATGATATCATTGCCAAGACCACCAAAAATACAATCATTTCCTAGCCCTCCAGAGATTAGATCATTGCCTGCCAATCCAAAGATGAGATCATCCCCCATCAGTTCCAGAAATAACATCATCAGCAGCAGTTCCTTCTATCAGATTATAATCAGAATAATTGTTCCCACATACATTGACAGTAATTCTTTGGGTGTCAGTTGAACTATGTCCAACGTTATCAAAAGCAATCCAGATTAGATTTGTGATGCCTGGTTTGAATAGATCAGGAGCATTGTTTATAATAATTTTAATTCCGTTTGCATCAGTGGCATTCGCATTTCCAACAAATACATCAGTGAACAGGTCTTCAGCCTCTACGATAATTGAATCAGGTACAATAATTACAGGTTTTATTTAATCTTCAGATGGAGGTCTCACTTCAGCAGGTACAACAAAATAAGATTCAGCAGTACTTTCAAAAAAGGTTGTTTCAAGTGATTTTATTGAATGTGTAGGAGAATCTACAACTAGTAATTCGCCATTAATTCCAATTGCCATGTCAGTGACTTGTTTAAAAGAAACAAGATAGGGGCCTTTTTGATCAGATGCGCTGAGTCGTAACTCAGAATTTTGAGATAAATGTAAAATTTTTCCAGTGTAAGAATTTACAACAAACATGTTTCCATTAGGATCAATTGCTATTGCTTCAGGTGAGAAAACATAACTTGGAAAGTGAAATTTAAATGATTGCAGTAATTCACCATCTGCAGAAAACTTCTCAATTTTTCCATTTCCTTTGTCAGTGACAAAAATATTTCCATGTTCATCAGCATCAATTCCGAAAACATTAAGGAATTGTCCAGGACCTAAACCACTAGAACCAAATGATGAAATAAATTCACCGTCAGTAGAAAATACTTGAATTCTCTGATTTCCTGTGTCAACTACGTACAAAAGCCCATTGCTTAGAGTTATTCCGTTAGGATAGAAGAATTGTCCTTCAGAAATCCCTTTTTTACCCCATGTTGTAACAAATTCACCGTCTGTAGAAAATTTTTGAATTCTATTTAGATCACGATCTACAACAAAGACCGAATCATCACTTACGGCAATTCCAGCAGGGTAGTAAAAATCCCCCAATTGGTTTCCGCTGTTACCCCAATGAGTCACGTATTCTCCAGTACTAGAGAATTTTTGAATGCGTTTGTTACCAAAGTCATTAACGTAGATACTGCCATCTTCGCCTACAGCAATGAATTGAGGGAAAATAAAATGACTAGGTTCTGTAGGGCCATATTTTCCCCATTTGTATAATAAGTCAGAGTCTCCAGATGCGAAGGATGTTTGTACAAACGAGCTAGTTAGTAGCACTGTAAAAAGAATCATCAAGACAAAAAATAGTTTCAACAGTCAATCATGACAAAATATGAGAAACATAACCAGGGTTAGCTTATGTTACAATTATTGTCAATTTTTTGTCAAAATGGTTTGTTTACTTCACGCGTAAACACATAGCTTGCAAGTGCCACCATTGCAAGAACAAACGCTATTAAAATTCCCAGGCTCAAAATTATTGGAATTCCACCCTCAGAAACTCCGGTCATCAACTCCCTTACAAGCAAGACAGTGTATGTTACAGGATTTAGTTTGGCAATTACTGCAAGCCAATCAGGAAGTAGCTCTAATGGGAACAATGCAGGACTGAGCATGAATAATGGCATTCCGAGAAAATTAATCATGCCCCAAAAAGTTTCTTGTGACTTTGCAGTAGCTGCAATCATTACAGATATTCCTGAAAATCCTAAAGAAAACAGAATAACTATTGCCATTATGGGCACAATCATGATTGGATTAGGAAAATTAACACCGATAGCTAAAGCAATTCCTAAAATCAAACTAGCTTGCAATGCAGCAATCAAAGAAATGGCAGACATTTTTCCCAATGCGATTGCAGAACGAGAAATTGGAGAAGACAAAGCCTTATTCATAAAACCGTATCGTCTATCCCATAAAGTATTGACACCGCCAAAAATACTTGTAAAAATTGCAGTGAGGATTATTACACCAGGTGCCATAAATTCAATATATTCACCTTCAAATCCAACTGATTGAATTAATGGTTGTGTTCCAGAAAATGTATTTCCAATTACTATAATCCAGATTGCAGGTTGGATTAAACGAATTAAAACACCGCTGCGAGATTTTTTGTATCTTTTTAACTCTCTCCAAAAAATCGTATATGTATCATAAAGTAAATTATTCATGCACGTAACCTCTTCATTTTTGCATGTTCACGTTTTCTATTAAATCCAGAATCATCACCTTTGATTTCATGTCCAGTATACGAAATGAAAACATCATCCAGTGTTGGTTGTGTTAAAGATATTGTTTTTATTTTAATTTCAAGCTTTGAAGAAATTTGGAAAATTTTAGGAATTACTTCGGTACCATTTGATGCAAAAAGAGTAAGTTTAGAACCATCCTCATTGATTTTTTTTACAAATTCAATTTTTCGAATTTCAGATAAGAAAATTTCATGATTTTCTCCTTCGTCAATTACGATAGAAATCACTTCATTGCCCATTGCATTTTTCATATTTTCCGGTGAATCTATTACCTGGATTTGACCACCATCAATGATTCCTACTCTATCACACAATTGATCAGCCTCCTCCATGTAGTGAGTAGAAACAAAAATAGTCATATCAAATTCAATGTGAATTTTCTTGATATATTCCCAAATTTTTCTACGAGTTTGAATATCCAATCCTACCGTAGGCTCATCTAGAAACAATACTTTTGGTCTATGTAGTAATCCACCTGCAATGTCTAATCTTTTTCTCATCCCACCAGAATAGGCTACAACAGCCTGATCTTGTTTGTCAACAAGATCAATTAATTCTAAAACATCATCAATTCGTTTACTGATTTCATTTCTTGGGATATGATTTAATTTTGCTTGTAACAAAAGATTTTCTCGTCCTGTGAGATATTCATCTACTGTTGATTCTTGTTGAACATAGCCAATATTTTCTCTAACTTTTTTTGGATTTGTAGTTACATCAAATCCTGAAATTAATGCTTCTCCAGATGTCGGTTTTAGTAAAGTGGTCAAAATCATCATGGTGGTACTTTTACCAGCACCATTTGGTCCAAGGAATCCAAAGATTTCTCCTTTTTTAACTGAAAAGGAAACGTCATTTATCGCAACGGTGTCGCCAAATGATTTAGTAAGAGATTTTGTCTCTATGGAATACATCACATTGATCGGAGTTATCAATTATAAATTGCTAAGTATTAGTTTGGCCGATCCTCATAAAAAATTTAAAGACCGAATAATGAACTCAGAGCATGAAAGGATTGTGTCAAAAATGCCACTCATCAAACGTCGAAGTTACAGTTCAAGAAGGAATTGCTATTTGTGATGTCTGTACCAAAAAATCAGATTAAATAAAAAAGATTAGTTTAAAAAAAGAAAATTAAAAGAAATTACTCAAGTTTTTTGAATTCTTCTTTAGTCATTCCTAAAATGACTTTTTCACCTACACCCCAAATTTCAGATTTGGATAGAACTTTAGAATGCATGAAACCATCAGTAACTTCAATTGTTTCCAATTCATTTGTTTCTGAATTTTTATGCAATCTCTTTACTTTACCAATTTTGTGTCTATCAATATCAGTTACAGGAATTCCAGTTCTCACAGGAGGTCTGCTAAGAAGCAATGTTTCCTCAGAAAACTTGTCAATATAATCCTCAGATAAAAAATAATCCTTTCTAAATCCTTGATGTATGGTCACACCGTTTACAACCAGTGTATCTTGGTTGATGTGAATATGTTTGACTTTTCCATATTCGATTCCTTCTCGATCAATGACTTTTTTTCCAGTAAATGTATCGGCTGTTGCCAAATTAGTAGGCATTCCTTCAAGTTTTACGGACATACCAGCAAATTGACAGATTTACTTATCACACCGAATATCAGAAATTTCTATCAATGGGGTTAAATTACTTGACAGAAGGGAATCACGCATGGAAATAAAAGAAGAATTATTTCGCCCAATCCTAATCACAAAGGGAAGGAAAACAGGCAGAGAGCATAGAGTCATGCTTCGTGCGGTTAATCACAATGGAAAAATTTATTTTTCAAGGCACAAGCCAGATGGAGATTGGTTTCAAAATACATTGGTAAATCCACTTGTCAAAATACAATATAACGATAATGTATTAATTGGAAATGCAAAGTTAGTTACAGATAAAACGCTAAATGAAAAAATTTCATTTTTAAAATACCCCGGAGAAGAAAGAGCTAAAGAAAAAAGAGTCACAATCGAAGTTACGTTGAATTAGATTTTCTAAATTTCCACAAATAATATGCCGTTAATCCACCCAGAATAATTGTAATCACAGTAAATAATAAAAAGAAATCAGAGGCAACATTCAACTCAGAATTTATTGCAGTGTTTACAACATCCATGCCACGTTCTGCAATATCTTTGGATTCAGATTCTGCAATCATTTTGGAAGGTACAGAAATGGACTCCATAGACTCATCACTTTGCATAGATTGCATATTTTTAGCAGATTCTTCAATAGAAGAAATTCCATCATCCGTTGTAAAATCATCTACGCGAATAGTTTTATTTTGAAATTGAGATAATGAAAGTAATCCAGAAAGACCAGTTGCAATTCCAAGTCCTGCTACTTTGTAGATATGTCTAAACGAGCGAACTAGTAATTTACCTTCTTTTGTTTTTTTAGACATCTCAGGTGGAACAATTACAATACTAAATTTTGACGCGGAATAAATTTTCATGTCTTGTGACTTTGAATTTTTTTAATCTTAGAGACTGTTACTACTCCAAGATCTTGTAGCTTATTGAGATGGTACTTTACAAGTTGGAGAGAGATAGCGCTTTTTTGTGCAATCTGAGATGCAGTTAATTCATCATTAAACAATAATTGGAGGATTTTACGACTAGAATCATTAGAAAGTATCTCACCAAATGATTTTATTTTTTTATCGTCAGTAGTAAGAATTTTGATATTTTCAGATAATTCATCAGTTGACATTAGAGCTGATCATCCAATTCCAACATATGTAAATTGTTTGGTGAAATTTGAATTTCACTAAACTTTTTATCCCAAACTACGAAATGATAGTAATCACTAAATGCCAGTTTTCAAAAAAACGAACAAAGGTCAAAGTGGGAAGAAAAATGAATTCAAAAATAATAATACCAATCGTAATCGCCATTTCGGCAATAGTCACAGCAGGAATAATGTTTTCATTGGGAATTGATAATCAAACACAAATTGCACAAACACCTCAAACTGAAATAATCTATGTTGAAAAAACAGTTTCAGGATTTTTTGATGGAACAAACAATGCTAAAAAAATATCATCTCAGGAAGATCTAAAAGAGATTCTTGAAACATCATCATTACTCGGAAGCAATTTCTATGACAACAGAATGTTCCGAACAAGCATGGCAGTAGCAGAAAGCATGGAAGGATTTAGTGGAATGGATTCAGACGTAATGATGGCGGTTTCAACAGTAGAACCATCCAAATTAGAATCAGGAGGATCATAGTATTCAACAACCAATGTTCAAGTACAAAATGTGGATGAGCCAGACTATCTCAAAAATGATTCAAAGTATGTATACATCGTATCACACAATACACTTTCAATCATTGATGCATACCCACCAGAGTCTGCAAAATTGGTTTTAAAAATTGCATTAGACATAGAATCACAATACATTCAGAACATGTTCCTAAATGACGATAGGCTTGTAATTTTCTACAATGGCCAAAGTGATGATGAGGTTATTCCACTGTATGACTTTGTTCCAAGACGTTCATACAGTTCGGTTACGCATGCATTAATTGTAGACGTGTCAAACAAAGAGCACCCAACAATCCTAAAAGATTATTCCATCGACGGATATTTTATGGATGCAAGAATGATTGGGAATTATGCTTACTTTGTTACAAACAGCGACGTGGATTATCAATATCCAAAACTCCCAGTAATAATGGAGGATTCAACTAAAATAATGACACCAGACGCGTATTACTTTGACAATGTAGAGCAGTTTTCAAACTTCAACACATTAACAGCAATAGATATTTTTGGTGACAAAATAAATTCGGAATCATTTCTCATGGGACATACTGGAGCATTCTACGTTTCTGAAGATAATTTCTACTTGACATATCAGCAAAATATGCCATTTGGATTTTATGAGAATTCATCACGTGATAGATTCTTCGATGTTGTTGCACCATTATTGTCAAGTGACATTCAAGAGCAAATCAAGGCAATACAAAACGATTCTTCAATCAATTCATCAGCACAGTGGATAAAAATTTCAGAACTAATGCAAAACTCTTACAACCAGATGGATAAAAATGACAAAGAAGAATTATTTGAGAAAATCAGAGAGACGCTTAATGAATACGATGCTAAAATCCAAGAAGACACTAGAAAAACAATAATTCATAAAATTTCAATTGATGAGGATAAAATCGAATATGTTGCCAAAGGATCAGTTCCAGGTAGATTACTGAATCAATTCTCCATGGATGAAAATGGGGATAGATTCAGAGTAGCCACAACTACAGAGTATTACATTCAACATCAAGGAACAGTTCGTGTAAATGCAGTCTATGTTTTAGATGAACAGCTAAACATCGTAGGCGGATTAGATGAGATTGCTCCAGATGAAAGTATTTTCTCAGCAAGATTCATGGATGATAGACTATACCTGGTAACATTTGAACAAATTGACCCTTTCTTTGTAATTGATTTATCAACAGACACACCTAAAATTCTTGGAGAGCTGAAAATTCCAGGATTTTCAAACTATCTACATCCGTACGACGAAGAACACATTATTGGCATTGGACGAGATACAAAGGAAGTAGACAATGGCAGAGTTCAGCAATTAGGCATTAAAATTGCATTGTTTAATGTGACAGATGTTGAAAATCCCAGAGTTGTAGATGACATCATAGTTGGGGATAGTTCAACTCATTCAGAGGCACTGTACGAGCACAAATCATTCTTCTTTGATAAAAAAAACGGAGTACTATCAATACCAATTAGTGCAAATGCTGAAAGTCTCAGTGGAATTTCAAGCTCCAAAATGTTTGCGCCAGATTACAATCGTTGGAGTGGATTCTACGTATTTGATTTGACTAGTTCAGATGGATTCGATCTTAAAGGAACAGTAACACATTCTGCAGAAGATTCGAGATATTATGGAATGAGTAATGCAAGGAGTTTTTATATTGACCAAGTCTTGTATACAGCTTCTGAAGGGTATTTGAAGATGAATTTCTTGAACAATTTAGAAGAAATAAATTCAATAAAACTTGAAAATACTGGAAAATTTATTGATTATATTGACGATGAAGTTATTCATGAAGTCATACCAAATGAATAATGGTTGAAACTCCGCGTCTATCAAATTCAACGCCATTTTGAATTTCACTCAAAGTAACAGTAAACGAAATAACATCACGAGATTTTGCATTTTCTGCATGAAGTTTAAGATTAATATCTAAATTATCAAATTCTTGATCAGGTAAATTTGCATCATCCAAATATGCATTACATGTTGATTCAATTCTAAACCTATCATCTTTGAAATGAAATCCAAGTTTCATCTTTCTTCCTTCTCTTCCGACACCCTTTACATTAACATCGATTATTCCAGGACTTGTTTCAGCATAGCCAGATTTATGATTTACAAAGACGCCTATTTCAAGAGGTTTTCCCGCAGTAGCTTCTGCCATTTTTTGAATTCCATCATTCATCACAACATCAACTGCCTTGATAGACTGTGCTACTTTTGCTATCCAGTCATTGGTTCGCACGATCGTGGCACAAATTCCTACACGTCTTCGCTTGTCTTCATCGTCAGGCAATTTGTAATAGTCAACCCATGCCTCATAATCATGCGAAATATCCTCGATAAAATCGATACAGGTTCTTTTGTAGTCATCAACATTATCTGTTCTCAATGAAGCATCATCTGTTCTCATCCCATCAAAATCCATAGGCATTGCCATATTCTGAACTGATCGAAGTTCTAAAAAAACTGATCCTGAGAGAAATTAATGGTTATAATAGGAATTTTTCAGATAACAGGTATGATATTTTCAGAAATAGTCACAGACTTGCAATCTGAACTGAAAAAAAACTTGGCACAAATTAGATTTCTACTAAAAAAAAATCCGGCAATGGCATATACACGAATTGTAGAAATAGGAAAAGAAGTTGGCAGGAAATACAACATAAAACTAATTGTAAATTTTCCAAAGCAAGGTAGAATTAACGAATTTGAAAAGTATGGTAAAAGAGATCTGAGTTTAATCATAGATTATGACAAAAAAAGATTTCCAATAGATAGAGAAATTATCAAACAAAAAGCAACTGAAATACTAGGAGACGTTAAAACCGAAGATGCATACATGTATGAAAATAAAGAAGGAGTAAGAGTGTTCACAGATAATTGGAAAATAGACATCTTACCTCATTCAATTCATGTTTGGACTGACTTTGATGATAAAGTTACAGCATTTTGTAATTGGCTAACGGAAAATGCTTATGAGATTAAAAAAAGAGATTAGTTTTCTAAATCAAACGCTCTCAAGCGTTTCTAACAATTCCCGAGCTTCTGTGTTTTTTGGTTGAAGTTTTATTATATATTTACAACAAGCAATAGCTTCATCTTTTTGTTCCAATGCCAAATGTACATTAGTTTTAAGAGACAAAGTCTCTACATCTTCATTATCTAACTGAAATGCTTTTTCGAAATATGGCAATGCCTTTTTTGCATCATCTACAATAAAGAAAGCACTTCCCAAGATAAACATGAAATCGTGATCATCAGAATACTGGGATTCTAAACTTGTTCCAAATGCTATAGCCTCATCATATTCACCATCTCGAAGTAATTTTTGAATACGACGTTTGGGATGTTTGAAAAGGCCCACCATATCTAATCAAATTTTTACCAATTTACAATAATTTGAATGTAAAACTAAAGATATCACTCATACCAGGCTTCAGGTTCAGAACCACTAGAGGTTTGAGACGAACTTGTGGTTGTAACCTTTAGAATTCCTTCTTTAATTAAAAATTGTATTCCTTGAACAAATGAATCATCATCTATTTGTCCATCTGCCCACCATCCAGCATTGTTCTTAATCCAGGAAGGGATTTCTTGAGCTACAGAAGGCATTGAACCATCACTAGTAAAAATAGGAATAGATATTTCTAAATAATCTGATGTGACACTAGGTACAATACCTTGAGGTGCTAAGCCATATACCCAAATCACATATTTTGCGATACCAGGTTCTTCTTTAATAATAAAATCAAGTATTGCTTGTCCTGATGGAGAATAGAGAAAATCCACACCTTCTTCCTGAGCAATAGATCTTAGTGGAGATAAATTATCATCTACGACAAGAAAATCATATTGAACTTGATTTAAAAATTCAGTGTCATCATATTTACTGATAAATTTAATGAGCCATTGAGACTCACATCCTTGAACTAAATCTTCAGGACCATAGAAAATATGAATTTGATAATCAAAGTTTTTTGTAGGCTTTTTTACACTTGTTGATTTTTCAAAGTTAGTCTCACATCCAGCAGCAGCGTAATCAACTGCAGTTGAGTGATATTGAGCAATAGGAGATTCTTGAACATTTTCTTTATAATCCAATAAAACAAATTCATATTCTGTTGGAGGGATTCCTTCTGAAACATGAGTATATGTCTTAGCCTTTACAGGAAATGGAAAATCATCTACAATCCAAACACTACTTGTAACACCGCCAGTTTTCCATCCTACTTGAACAGTATCCCAAGTACCAGATGTAATAACTATTTTTTCAAGAACCAGTGGAAGTACTTGTTCGCCGCCAATGTTACCAATCTTTCCCCAAGATGCATCACTGAATTTTTTTGGTCCTTTTCCACCAGAACTGTCATCAGATGTTGCAAATGCAGATAACCATACTACGGAAGATTTGAATGCTCCACGATAGAGTCCTAATTCTTCACTACCACCTGTTGGCTCTGGTGCAATTTTTCCAAGTTCCATTTCACCAACAATTATTTTATTTCCATCAAATACTGCAACTTCAGCTAACCATTTAGATTCACTTCCAACTTGTTTGTCACCTTTAATCCACATATCCATTTCAAATGGAGCACATTCTTTGTAATCCACATGACACATTGAATAAGAAAAGAAATCACCTTGTTTGAGACCTTCACCAGCATGCCATTTACCAGGATGATCAACACCGCCTGCTTGAAATTGAGCAAAAGCAGATGAAGACATCAATGAACCAAACAATAGTGCAGTAATAGTAATAGTTAGTAATAATGATCCTTTCAAATCTAAAAAAAATTAGTAAATCGGATAGTTAAACGTTTTTCAATTATCCAAAAAATGAAAAAATAGGCAGCAAAATCCTGTTCAAATAAGCAAATATAGAGGAATAAGTACAGAAATTCCAGAAATGTGCGAATGTTCTAAAGTTCACTTGTTTGAGGTCGAATTCAAACTAGATGGTATGACCGTAGTACCTACTCATAAGAACTGTGGATTTGCACTAGATGAAAAACAATCTGACAAGTTCCAAAAAGAATTAGTAAAATCATGGGGCTACGAGGATGAAGACGATTAATTAAAAAATAAAAAATTAGTATTGGAACTTATCCAATTACATTTGGTTAACTGCTTCTTTACAAACGTCTGTACCACATTTGCAATCAGCACTGCATATACAATGACCTTGCATTGCACAATCGCAGGAGTAATCTGGATCGCCGCTATCAGCTTCGCATCCACATGCTTGATCTACCATGGTAATTCAATAATTTACTTATTTTAAAAGGTTAGTACATACAAACAGAATACTACGCACTTAAAATAATTCCAAGTATCTCATTACAAGATTTTTGCACAAGAACTGATTGCTGTTCAAGGATATTAGAATCAGCCTCGATATCAAACGCAACTTTTAGAATATGTATCAAATCTTGTTCTTGATTTAAGGTATCTTTAATTTTTATAAAATTTTCTTTGTTTATGTATCCTAAATAAAAATAGCAATCAGAAAGCATTGAATTTTTTACAAAAAAATCATATTTTGCTTGAATAATTTGAGAATGATTATTTTTTTCTACTAAATCAGAAAAACCTATTGTTGA
Organism: uncultured Candidatus Nitrosopumilus sp.; assembly: GCA_905479565.1. GTDB lineage: Archaea > Thermoproteota > Nitrososphaeria > Nitrososphaerales > Nitrosopumilaceae > Nitrosopumilus. Next base: position 9,404 of record CAJQMY010000040.1, on the reverse strand, counting down.
TTTCAACGTTCTCTCAAGTAATGTTGGAGTTGCTCGTTCAATCCCAACTGTTTGAGTTACAACAGAGATATACTCATTAATTGAGCTTTTCTTTAATTTTCGAAGTTGATCAAGCATATGCGAAGAACTCAAACGTTGATGATTAATTGAAAAAATAGCATTTGCCAGGTAATAACTTGCACATTTTTGCCAACAAGATGCAAACACATCAGAAGATTCTATAGATTCCCTTGTTTTTTGACAACAAAATTTGGACTCAATTAGACAATTTTTTGTAAAATTAAAAAATAATGATGTCTGTTTTTCTTCAATCTTAGAAAGCATCATTCTAAGATCCCAAGATTCGTCTTGAAGAATTTCCATTTGATTATACTGGAGTAGTTTTTCAGAATTTGTTTCAGACAAAGACGCGTGATGAATAGTTACAAATTCGCATCCACATTGGATTATTTTTGCAGGGTCTGGTTGTCCATCAAAAATAAAAAGATCATAATCACATGAATCAAAAGATGAATCAGAAGTTCTACATCCGCCCAGGCCAATTGGAAACTCAGATAATTTATTCTCTTCAATGAATTTTTTGATTTCCATATAGTTTCCTAACTTTAATTTTTCTATAAAGGAATCAACTCACAAAGTTTTACAAATGCATTCAAAGTCAAAACATTTCCTTTAAATTAAGATTTAATTGATTTTTTATCAAGCTCCTATAGTGTAGTCCGGTTAAGCATTTTGGCTTCTCAAGCCAAAGACTCGGGTTCAAATCCCGATGGGAGCATCCCACTTTAGTGACTATCGCATATGCAGATAATATAACAAATGTGAATCTAAACCTAGTCAAAATGCAGGATAACTCTTCGAGAATTTCATAGAAATAATAAGAAGCACACAGACAAAGCACAATTACATCAGGGACATTCAGGGATTTTTGAAATTAATTCCAAACAGCACGTTTGAAGAAAATAAAATCAAACATGAAGAAACTTTCCGGTTGAAAGACAGGTGTGAGTCATTTGTAGATCTGTCAAGAAAGTGCACGCTTATTTGGCAATGGATATACTTTTCTTCTAAGTTTTGAAAATCACATTGCAATATTATAGATGAAGTTTCTTTTCCATTATTGTTGTTATCACGAGGATTATAACTACGTTTTTTGTGTATGACGCCAATAACACCTTGGTGAATTTGTCAAGTTTTTTATCTTTCTTGATGAAACTAATATTTTGTTATTTAAAAATAAGATCTGTATGTTAGTTTAATATATTGAGGGTCATACACGACTTAATTTTAGGTAGTCTTCTAACTTTTTTGAGAATAATGTTTTGTAGAGATCCCTCATCTGGCGACTCTATTTTACAAATTACATCATACAAACCAAACACCACATCTGCATTTCTGATCTCTGGGATATGACAAAGATCTTTTAATATGGAAAATTCATTTCCTTTGTCACAATGGATGACAACATATGCCTGAGATGATTTTACATCTTCTTTTGATATTTCTGATTTTTGGAATAATTCTTCAGATTCAGATTGTATAAGGGTCATAGTAGAATGAATCTTTGACATCTTTCGAATTGTTTTTGTGACAGTATCTTGAATTGCGTTCTCTGAATCTAATTCTACTTGTATGATTAGGTCATATAGTCCAAAAATCCCATGTGCCTCCTTTACTCCCTCTATTTTTTCCAAAGATTTTATGATCTCTATCTCAGAACCAAGATCACAATTCATCATCACATATGCTTTTGCCATGTGTGTGACCCCTCTATCATATTTTGAAACATCACATTACAATATCATATTAAGATAAAAGACTTTCATTACGCTTACGTTTCATCGTGTAATGTTAGTTCAAAGATACATGATTAGAACTATAAAATTTATTTTTGATTTGATCAAGGTCAATACAGTTTGCATCATTGAGATTAATTAATCAGAATTGTAGTTATGTATTAGATGAAACACACAAACATACATCAAATATTTAAGACCAAAACCTAGTTTAGAATCTACCGAATTATTATATCGTAGATAATAAAAGAAATTACAAATTTTTATTTCATAACAATATCATAACTTTATGAAATTCTTATCTTTGGAATCTTTTTTAGATAAAATATCAAAGTTAAAAACGAAAACAATAGCGTATTTATTAATTTCAGGGTTTTTACTTAAAACTGGTCTTATCAGTATTGCATATGCTGTAGGCGAAACTCCCGGATGCGGTATGTTTGAGATTAGAGAGGGTTGTGAATTGGGAGGACGGATGCATCTTATTCTTGGAGACGTGGTAATTGGGGCACTGCTTGCAATTTTTTTACATCTTTTAGCGCATCGTAACAACATAAAATTTGAAAACAATGCAAGGATTATTCAAAAAATTATCGAAATACAAGAAGAGCAAAGAAATCGCCGGAAAGATTATTCAGTTTTTAATCTAAAAAAATTGTTCACACATATGTTACATATTTTAGGTCAAGTTAAAAAATCAGTCTTAAATTTTAATTCTACTTTTGATCTGGATATCAAAGAAAAAGAATGGAGACAAGAAGTGTTACGTAATGAAATTCAAAGTGAAGAAAATAAATTGGCATGGATAATAGACACAGCAAGAAACCCGATGAAAAAGGATCCGATGCAGTATAACATGAATCAACATATAATTCAAAGTCTGTTTTAGAAATGATGATACAGATAACAAAACAATCGTAACATATATTCAAATTCTAAAAGATGATCTTGCCGTATTCAGACTAGTCCACAGGGAGGACACGGCCAGATTATCACGCAAGTTAGTTTTGGATGATTCGTTTGCAGATTCCCAATGACAACAACGAGATAATTTGAAGAGGCCATTCAATTGCACCTCTCCAGAAAATAAAAAATACTTTGAACTATTGTATAGGACCATTCTCTGGATTAAACTATTTCTTGAGTTCTAAATTCTTAGAAATGTTATAAAAAAAGACATATCAAACTCTAAAACATAGATTCAAAGATAATCCTCATCTGTACATACTGCATCCAAAGTAGTCACTAAAAATGTTCTAATCCAGATGAGGACATTTTAATTTTAAAATTGTTTCTTTAAATAATAAAATCCCCACTGAAATTTATTGAGTTTAAGAAAAATTAAATTAAAAGAAGAATATCGTTCAGACAAAGATGATATTGTTTCCGAGTTTTTTCTTCCCTGTCTAAGTAATTGTATCGAATATAATAGATGTGTGGATTTTTTATCAATTCAGACGCTATCAACATTTTCAATAGCGTTTGAGAGATTTGCAGAAGGAAAAGCAAAATTAAGAATTATCACAGGGCATAGATTTAGAACGGCTGATCTTAATTTGTTTACAAAACTGTTTTCTGAAAAATATACAAAATCATTTGAAGGAAAATTAATCAAAGACGCCAAAATGCAAAAAATTCAAGACATTGTAAATAACGGACAAGTTGAATTAAAAATTGCGATTCCAAATTCAGAAGGAATAACAGATACATTTTCAGAGAGAATTGGAATTTTCAGGGATGAAAATGATCAAACAGTTGCTTTTACAGGAACGTCTAAAGAATCATTCTCTGCTCAAACCAGGGATTTTGAATCAGTGGATGTGTTTACATCATGGAACGACAAATCCAGAGTTGAAAGAAAAGTAAAAGATTTTGAGGATTTGTGGCAAAATAAAACAAAGCATGTTGAGGTTTATGATTTTATGTATGCTGAAGAAAATAATTTTTTAAAATATTCCTCAGAATGGATTATGAAAGACTAGGGATCAAATGGTTCTTCAAATCTTGATTTGTTTTTATAAAAATCCATTTTATTGATTTTGTAGTAAATTATTTCACCACGACGTTCAATTACTGCAATAATAGGCTCCTTTCCCATTTGAGTAATTTCTTCAATCTTTTTTTGCAGGTTACCCATTTTTTCTTGCTGGCCTTCATTGAATCCAAAGATTAGGAATTTTGCTCCCTTTTCACCATAATGACCTCTCTCATATACTCTAAAATCAGAACCAAATCCAAATCCATCTTTGACAACATACCCTCTATTCCGAAGATCACGATAAACCAAAAATTTTGTAAGAATTTCAGAATCAGTTTTTTGACAAACACTCATAAAAATATCAAAATCAATTTGTTTTTTGTTCTTTTTTAAAATCAATCTTTTTGAATACAGTAAGTAAAGGGTTTCAAAGGATTTTAAAAATAAATTTTTTTTTTCAATTTCACCAAATCCTTTTAATTGTAATTCGTGAATCATATCCTTTTCTGAAATACATGTTTGATCTAAAATTAATTCTCCATGAACTAATGGGGTCTCATCCATAATAGAATGAAAATCAAGGGATTTCCATATAAGCATTGGAGAACACGAGAGATATCCGGCTAACCGTTAAAATATGGGCATTTTGGCTTGAGAATATCATGCATGGCGCTAACTATCGAGATGGAAAAGGTCAAGTCTTTACAAGAAAAGAGTACATCAAAGGTAAGCCGCAAATAAAGATTGCAAAATTTCAAGGGGGTAAAAGAGGGACATATCAGTATTGTGTCCAATTACTGTTAAATGAAAAAATTCAGATTAGACACATGGCTATTGAATCTACAAGATTAGCTGCAAACAAAACGCTAGAAAAAACAACTGGCGAAACAGGGTATTATTCAAGATTAAGAATTTACCCACATAATCTTCTTAGAGAAAACAAGCAGATTGCAACTGCTGGTGCAGATAGAGTTTCAGAAGGAATGAGAAGATCATGGGGGAAAGCAGTGAGTCTAGGTGCCAGAGTAAAACAAGGGCAATGCATTATGGAACTATATGTCAATGGCGATGCTCATTTAACAGCTGCAAAAAAGGCACTGCATGGTTCATGTGTAAAACTACCAGGAACCCCACTCATCAGAGTAGTCGATTGGAATAAATCATCACCATAAATTATCTAAATAAGATTTTTTATTTTTAACAAATTCTAGAAATTCTTGAAACTCGTGTTTTGTTGGTTCTCGATTTAGAATTCTTTTTGATTGATAGTAAAACGTATTATAGATTCTTCCAACAATTATACCCAAGGCGAAAGATTTTGAATCATCAATTGAAGAAAGCAATTGGATTAATTGTTTAATTTCATCTTTATTTGATATAGAATCTTGTATTTTTTGTTCAATTTTCTTGAGAAGAGTTTCATCCATAAATCATCTTAACTGAAATAGTTAAAAACAGTTTAATATTCAAATTCAATCTTTAGAGTTGTTGCAGTTATAGTACAGTCTGGTTAGTACTCGTGCTTGCCAAGTACGTGACCCGGGTTCAAATCCCGGTAACTGCACCACTTTTTAGGTATTCTTTGGAATCAATGCATTTTTAATTATCTCAAGTGCATCTTGAGCTTTTTCTGGTCGTGGTAATTGAATCATAAACACATTATCTTTTCCATAATTAGATTTTGGTGAAGTAAGTACAAGCATTGATGTTCTTGCAAGAGATTGAAAAAAAGCAAGATGTGTTTTTGCATTTACAAGAAACATTTCAGTGATATTGCCTTTTGAAAAGGTTAATGTGACTTCGACAAATACATTACCCAACCCATCTTGTAAAATATTCAAATCAGTGTTAATGGAAAAAGATTGTCCTGCGACTTTTGACAACATCTCATCATATTTTTTCTCATCCAACTCAATACAAGGAGTCTCGTTTCCTTCAAAATCAAAAGTAGTGATTCCAGCATGTACCCGATCTAAGAATTGTTTGAGTTCATCAGACATTTTCTTTATCTTCCAACACTGGAATTACTTTATCGCCAGCCTTCATCAGAAAAGGAGAAATAAAAGCAGTAACAATGGAAATTATACCAACTAAGGGGAATAAGAAAGCACTAACTGCGCCTATATCTACTCCAACTTTTACAATGACAATAGAGAATTCTCCTCTAGGAGCTGCCAAAGTAAATGCATAACGAAGTGCTTTGCCGCGTTTCTGTCTGAATATAAAGTTTCCAACCATATTGCCTCCAAATTTCATTCCAGTTGCAACAGCAATCAAAGCAATCGCTACGAAAATATAATTTTCAAGTTGTGAGACATCCATCAAGGCACCAACTGAAATAAAGAATATGGCAACAAACATGTCTTTGATTGGACTAGAGAGCAGTTTTGCCACCTCAGCAGATTTGGATTCGGCAACTAAAACTCCTGCCAAAAATGCTCCAATTGCTACAGATAGTCCGACAATATTTGCAAATAATGCATAACCAAAGCAAAGACCTAGAACACTAAGCAGTAGGATTTCTCGATGTTCTGCTGCTGCAACCCTATCGATTAGAGGCGGAATTACGCGAGTTCCAATGGTAAATGTACCTACAATTAATCCAGTGGCAACTAACACGACTACAATGATGGATTCTATCGATATAGTTCCAACCAACGCAATTGATTGTAATGAAGAAATCAAAATGACAGCTATTACGTCCTCGACAATCAAAATACCAAGAACCATGATAGACGATTCTTTTTTGATTTTTCCCATATCTTCCAACAATTTTACAATAATTGCAGTACTAGACACAGACAAGGCTGCAGAAATAAACAGGGCGTCCATGAATTCTAATCCAAACGCAGTAGCAGTATAGAACAATACGCCTAAGGTAGAAAACAATCCTATAGTTCCAACACCAACAGCAACGCGTCCTATACTTTTTATTTTTGCATATGGAAATTCTATACCAATTACAAAAAGAAGTAAGATAACTCCAATTTCAGCAAAAAGATTCAATGCAGAAATATCAGACAAAATTCCAACCCCGCCTATAGCATCGATAGGAAGGCCGCCTTTAGGCAAAATCCAAGTCCAAATACTAGAAAAAGGCCCAATCAACATTCCTGCAAAAAGATAACCAATGATCAATGGTTGTTTAATTTTAAAAAAAGCCAGAGTCACAACAGCACCAATAATCATAATGAATGCCAAATCAGTTACAAAACTAGTATGAGGCAGTTCAGGAGTTATTTGTTCAATAAGACTAGTTACAGTACTGTTAAGGGAATTTTGAATTCCACTAGAATCTAGCTGAAGTGAAATGTCTTGCATGTTATCAGTTAACAAATTTGTTTAAAAACGATTGTGGATTATAAATTTCAAATTTTTAGCACACATTTTCAGGCCCGTTGATTTTAGAAATCTTTAACCTCTTTATGCCCAAAGAACATAATCCATACGCAGGGTGATGATTAGGTCATCTGATTTAGTGAAGAGAAATGACCTGGGGTATCTGACTGCACAATCGGTTACTTCATAATCACCTTAATATTAATAGTACGGTATAGTACCGTACTATATGATTGAATGCGAATATTGTCCAAGAGGATTTATTGAAACAGCGAACGGACTAGCTGAAAAGACATTTCATGAATTGCTTCATGAACCAGAAGTTGTAAACAAATAACTCTTTACACTTTTTATTGTATACCCAACTTTTTTATCTTTATATTTTAAATAATTGTACATGGTTGCCAAAATTACAAAGAAAAAAACCATTGCTAAGACAAAGAAAGAACCTAATCCATCAGTGTTATTAAAAAAAGTGGCATCAATTTCAGATTCAAACAAAACATTACAAAAAGAGATTAAAGCAATGTCAAAAATATTCGGTGAAAATCAAAAAGTGCTCATATCCATGAAAGGAATGATTGACATGTTGACATCCACGCTAGAACACATTCAAAAACAATCAAAACAAATTAACATAATTGAGGACGATACTCAAAAATTATACGCAGGATTAAATCAAGTTAGATCACAATCAAATTTAGTTAATAAAATTAATGATCAGACTTCTAAATTAGAAAAAGAAGTTAGCAGAATTTCAGAATTACAGAAATCATCAAAATCTCAAAACATATCACAACAAGTTGAAGAGAGTATGAATTCAATTAAAAATAATTCTCAAATGATCATTAAAATTGCACAAAGAATTGATGAAGTTAAAGATGATTTACGAAAAGTTTCTGGAAAGACAGACTCATTCTTAGAAATCGGTTCTGAGATGGACAATCTAAAAAATACAATTAATGAAATTTCTGGAAAAACAGCAAAATTAGATACTGGTTCACAAATTATCGAAAGCCTCAAGCAAGAACTAGGAAGAATTTCAGAAGGGGCATTATCCAGTTCAAATCTAAATGCAGAACTAGATGCCATCAAAATTACAATTGATGCAATATCATCTAAAGCATCAAAAATTGATTCATTGGGCGGAGTAATTGATGGACTAAAACAGCAATTTGACTCCATAGAATCAAAAGCAAGATCTGTAGATAATTTGAGCCTAGAATCAATCAAAGAATTAGGAGGTAAAATTGACAAAATTGAGACTGAAATCGGAACGCTGACACAAAGAGCAGATTCTACCACATTTGTCGGCAAAGGATTAAAATCAGTTCAGGAAGAAGTTTCAAACTTCAAACAAAACGTGTTTGATAAAACAAACAGTATCGAACAAAAAATATCATCAGTATCAGATACCCTAAAAAGACAGGATGAAACTACGATGCAATTTCATAAAAAATCTGAAAAATTATTTCAAGAAGTACAGTCAATCAAAGAAGTTACAAACAAAACATCCAGTAATTCATCTAAAGAGATGATGGCGTTGTTAAAGCTTTCTGAATACCAGTCAAACATCAGAATGAATACTGAGTCAAAATACGGAGTGGCAAAAGATATAGAAAAAATGGCAACTCAAACAGCAGATATGATAAATTTGTTTGATAGAATTTCAATTGAAGCTGGGGAGAAAATTCCATTACCTCATGAAGTTAGACAATGGGCGGTTAGTAAGATATTAGATTGTGCAGACAAGTGGGAAGTAAGATTTAGTGATGTTTATTCAATTTTAACAAATGCAATGGGCAGAGACATGTTAAAAGAAGCAATCAGAATTCAACAAGTGCGAGATATTTATGGAATCAGGGCAGTTGATGAAATCAGAAAAGATCTAAATATTTCTTAGATTCCTATTTCATCTTCTTTTTGGAATTGCTCTTTCTTTCTTTTCAATACATTAAAGATCCCAATAATTGCGGCAATCCAAATAACACTAAACATCATATTTACAGGACTGACATACATGTACGGAGTTGCATCCATAACGTTGGTTTTTAACAATAATGCTCTGTCATTGATATCCAACATACCTGTATGATATGCAGAATTATCCTTTGATAGTGAGGATATTTGATCCAAGCCTGTAAACATCGTATCTATATTATTTTGAATTCTAAGAAAATTAGTAGACTCTGTACCAAACAGCCAAACAGGATTTTTAGCAACTACATTGCCACTTTCATCAATCGTCTCAGGCAAGTTAATCATAACTAAATCCAAATCAGCCTGGATTG
>CAJQMY010000039.1 GCA_905479565.1 uncultured Candidatus Nitrosopumilus sp. | reverse complement strand
TCTTCAATGTGATCAACTATTCCGACACCTGCATCTCCTGCTTTTTTGTTAATGTATTCAATTAGCTTTACAGGTTCCATTGTTTTGCCATCAACTCCAACTGGAATTCCTTTGCTGAATTTAATTTCCAAGTATGTCGGTTTGTCTGGCAAGTTTTTTGTTTTAACCCAAATGAATGCATCATCAGGTGGCTCGTTGTATGGTTCTTCTAACACTCCTCCCTCTATTGCACGACCCCACAAGTTTTGATCAATGCTGAATTTTTTTGCTACAGTGTCAATTTTGATTCCGTGTTTTTTTGCAAATTTTAATTCTGTATCTCTATCCAAATTTTTGTCCCTTATTGGAGCTATGATTGGAAGGTCAGAACCTGAACGTAATGTGATATCGAATCGTACTTGATCATTTCCTTTTCCAGAACAACCATGAGCAAGTGACGTTACTTTTTCTTTTTTTGCAATTTCTAAAACTTTTTCTGCAATTAATGGTCTAGCTAGTGCTGTTGCAAGACAATATTTTTTTTGATAAAGAGCGTTGGCTTTAATTGATGGAAAAATATACTCTTTGACAAATTCTTTTCTTGCGTCTATATTGTAATGTTTTTTTACCCCTAGTTTTTTTGCTTTGTCTGCAATTTTTTTCCAATCTTCATCTTGTCCAACATCTACTGTGACGGTAATGACATCCATATCATGCTCGTCTTGTAGATACTTTACAACAACTGAAGTATCTAGTCCGCCAGAAAATGCAAGAATTCCTTTTTGAGTCATAAAACATCTTTTCCGCCATATTTTGGAATTTATCTTTTGTGATGGGCTTGAATTAAATTATTCTTAAAAAATTTCTGACTAGCTTGAGCTAAAATTCGATGATTATTTAACCGCCAGATATAACGCTGTTTTATGAAAACTCGATCGATGATTTTTGCAAGCATTGCAGGCATTATTCTGTTATCCGTATTGGGTGTATCTCTTGGTTCTACTGCTGAGTCAAATGAAAATAAAATTCGTGTTGCATATTTTCCAAATATTGGCCATGCCATTCCAATTGTGGGGATGGAAAAAGGATTTTTTGAATCTAATGTAGGAAATAATACTAAAATTGAAACTCGTGTTTTTGATAGCGGCCCTCAAGCTATAGAATCCTTATTTGCAAATTCTATTGATTTGGCATATGTTGGACCTGGCCCTGCAATCAATGGTTTTTTAAATTCTGAAAATCATAACGTAAAGATTCTTGCAGGTGCAGCAAGCGGTGGGGCAAGCTTTATCGTTCATCCTGAATCTAAAATAAATTTTGTGTCCGATTTTGTTGGAAAAAAAATTGCTGCCCCGCAAATTGGCAACACTCAGGATGTATCATTACGACATTATCTATCTGAACATGGATTAAAAACTGCTGATAAAGGAGGCTCTGTCATAGTTTACAATATTCCAAATCCCGACATCTATACATTATTTGTTAAAGGTGATATTGATGGTGCATGGGTTGCAGAACCATGGGCAACTATTTTAGAAACTGAGTTAAATGGAAATAGGCTATTCCATGAAGAAGAGTTATGGCCCAATCAAGAGTTTGCATCTGTTCTTTTAATTGCAAATGCCGATTATGTAGAAAAACATCCTGGCATCATTTCCAATTTTTTAGATTCTCATTATCAAACAGTAACTTGGATTAATCAGAACCCTGTTGACACTAGAATTGTTTTTAATGATTTTTTAAATTCCCATTTAGGACAATCTCTATCTGATGATGTTGTAGATGTTGCGCTGTCTAATCTTGTAATAACTGGTGATCCTTTACGTGATTCTATTCACTCATTTGCAGAAAAGGCAGATGCTCTAGGGTATCTTGGAAGAAATGGATATGATTTGTCTGGTATTTTTCACTATGATACAAATCACATCAAAGGAGAAAATAACACATGACCAAACTTGAGGCAAAAAATATTGTAAAATATTTCAGCCATGATTCTCACAAACTAAAAGCTCTTGGGGGCGTTAATCTCAAAGTTGAGGCAGGAGATTTTGTATGCCTAGTGGGTCCTTCAGGATGTGGCAAATCTACCTTTTTGCGTATAGTTGCAGGCTTGGAAAAACCTGATGATGGGCAAATCTTGTTTGATGGTCATAATGTTACTGAAACTGGTCCTGAAAGAATTATGGTGTTTCAAGAGGGCGCATTGTTTCCGTGGTTAAAGGTCCAGGATAATGTTGAATTTGGATTAAAGATGGCCGGCATTCCGAAAGAAAAACGGGCCAAAATATCCCATAGATATTTGGACATGATGCAATTAACCAAATTTGCAGATTCTTACGTTTACCAACTTTCTACTGGGATGAAACAGCGCGTAGCTATTGCAAGAGCTCTTGTGATGGATCCTGATGTATTGCTAATGGATGAACCATTCGCTGCACTTGATCCGCAGACTCGTGACTTGTTGCTAGTTGAGATGCAGCTAATTTGGGAAAAGACAAAAAAGACAATTTTGTTTGTAACTCACAATGTCGCAGAAGCTGCAGTACTTGGAACCAAAGTGGTAATTTTCAGTAATCGTCCATCAGTAATTAAAAAAGAAGTTGATAATACTTTTCCAAGACCTAGAGTTACCGAAGATAAAGAATTGTTACAATTTCAACAAGATATCTTGGCAGAACTACGACCTGAGGTAAAGAAAAGACAAGAGTGATAATTATGGCAAAAAACTTCACACCTCATAGAATTGCATTTTACATTGGAATTATTGCAGTATGGCAAGTAATTGCAATGGTTGGAGTATGGCCTAATAATATCTTCCCATCCCCGTATGAGGTGGCCGAAGACTTGGCATATGGTGCAGCAGATGGTAGTTTACTTTACGGAATTGCAACTAGCTTGTGGCGATTGGCTATTGGATTGGGAATCGCAATTGCTGGTGGTATTATCTTGGGAATCTTTATGGCGCGAGTTGAAGTAATTAATCAGACAGTTGGATCTTTAGTTTTAGGATTACAATCAATCCCCTCAATTGCTTGGGTCCCGTTGGCAATACTTTGGTTTGGCTTGACTGACGGTGGAATAATTTTTGTCACTGCCATTGGTGCAATTTTTGCAGTAACGATAAACACCTACACTGGAGTCAAAAATATCGATCCTCACTATATTGAGGCTGCAAGGAATATGGGTGCAAAGGGCACTCAGCTAATAACTGCTGTATTGGTTCCTGCGGCATTTCCTTACATGATTTCCGGATTTAAACAAGGCTGGGCATTTGCATGGAGGGGTGTAATTGGTGCCGAAATACTATTTTCATTCCTAGGATTGGGATTCTTGCTTAATGCAGGTCGTTCTCTAAACGACGTTTCCCAAGTCATTGGAATTATGGTTGTAATCATGGGGATCGGTTTGGTAGTTGACGGTGTCATTTTCAAGAGAGTTGAAAACAAGGTAATGTCTCGTTGGGGACTGAGATAGTTATTCTAACTCTTAATTTTTAATGACACTACAAATGCACAAATGATAATTACAATTGCAAAATACATTACCGCCACATAATCCAATGTAAATGCAATAGCTCCTGCTATTATCGGTCCAATCACTGTTGCAATGGATAAAGTTGAACTAAATATTCCAGTTGATGTTGAGCGTGGGTTATTTTCCATCAAGTGAAAGTTTCCACCAATAAATAAAAATGCCCAAGTTGCCCCAACAAGTGCCATAAATGGCATTGCCATCCACCATTCTGTAACTACAGACAAACCTACAAAAACAAAAGTTGTACATCCAATTCCTATTTTGAATTTTGTAACATTAGAAAGATGAATTTTACTTGCCATCACATTCATTAGAATAAATGCAGTCAGTGTATTTGCCACATATACAATTGAAATGTGATATAATTCCCCTCCTAATTTCTCTATGATCATTATGGGAAGAATAACCCATACCGCTGCTGCACCAATATGTCTTAGTAATAGTGATAAAAATAGAAATTTATTTTTTAAGATTACTTTTTTAGTAGTTCCTGGCGTTAGTTCTTTAATTTGTTCTGGATTTGGAAGTTTTATGGTAAACAATAATCCAATTAAAAATGAGGCTGCACTTAACAAGAAAATTAATTTCAGATCATTTGCAATTCCTGCTGCTGCAATTCCTGCAAGCCATCCTAATGCATGAAATGAGATTACTGTTGCAGCTCTTTTTTTATCTATGTTTGCTTCATATGTATATGCAATCATTGCAGGGATCATAATCCCACTTGCAATTCCTGCAGCAATTCTCACCACGAAAAATACCCCAAGATCGTCTGCAAAATAATGCAATCCAAATGCAATGGCACATCCAATAAATCCAATTCTGATAAATTTGAGCCTGGTCCCTTTCTTGTCTGAGTGCCTTCCAAAATAGATTTCAGATAAAATCTGAGCAAAGCTAAACGATGCCACTAATAGTCCAATTTCGAAAATAGATTCTGTTACACCTTTTGCAATGATGGGCATGAACACAAAGATTATGGAGATTCCTGCATGTTGAAAAAATGTAGCACTACGAACTAGATTGTTAACTGGTAACTTTTGCATAAATGTACAAAAAATTCATTTTCACCTAATTTCAACATACGTATCAATTTCACAACTCTGAGATTTTTTTAAAAAGAGTTAAACTGTGCTAAATGCTTTAAAGTTAAGTTGACAGAAAAAGAGATGTTCCTTGATGCAATGAAAAATCGCGTACTACTATTTGATGGTGCAATGGGAACTGAAATCCAAAGACATGATCCACAACCAGAAGACTTTCCAAATAACCAAGATGGTTTTAATGATGGATTAGTGATCACGCATCCTGAATGGATCAAACAAATTCACAGAAATTATCTGGATGCTGGGGCTGATTGTGTTGAAACAAATTCTTTTGGTTCAAATAGAATCAAACTTGCAGAATATGGTTTTGGAGATCAAACGATTGAATTTAATAAAAAAATTGCTTTACTTGCATCTGAAGTTTGTGCAGAATATTCTGATAAACCGCGATATGTGATTGGATCGATGGGTCCAACTGGCTATCTTCCAAGTTCTAATGATCCTGATCTTGGTCAAATACCTCTAGATAAAATACGTGAAGCATTTGAGTTACAGGCTGAAGGATTAATTCTTGGCGGTGTTGATGCGTTACTAATTGAAACAAGTCAAGATCTTTTAGAAATTAAACTTATCATTGAGGCATGCCATAATGCGATAAAAAAAATTGGTAAAAAAGTCCCAATTATTGCAAATACTACATTGGATCAATACGGTAAAATGTTACTTGGCACAAATGTCCAAGCTGCATACACAACTGTCTCTGACATGGGAATTGATGTTTTTGGATTAAATTGTTCTACTGGTCCTATTGAGATGAATCCCAGTGTTCAGTGGTTAGATGAACAAGATGAACATAACATATTGGTTGTCCCAAATGCGGGTATGCCTGAAAACGATGGAGGACAAGCAGTTTACAAAATGACTCCTGAAAAAATGGGTGAGGCTTTGAGTGATTTTCTTAATCAATACAAAAAAGTTAGAATTATTGGTGGCTGTTGTGGAACGAATCCTGAACATATCAGGGCCCTAAGGGAAGTAATTGACAAAAAAGCCAATTCTATAGAGGGTTAAGTATTTACAAAAACGGGTGTGATTTTATAACATTGACAGTTCCAAGAGTGAGTTCGGCATTAAAAGTCGTTGATCTAAAACAAGTTCCTGCCCCTTTGATTATTGGTGAGAGGATCAATACTCAAGGTTCTCGCAAAGCAAAGAAAATGGTTCTTGAAAATGATTATGAGGGTTTAGTTGATTTGGGGAGAATACAAGTTGAGGATGGTGCACATTGTCTTGATGTTTGCGTTGCAACTACGGAACGTGCAGATGAAAAAGAATTCATGCTAAATTTGGTTAAAAGATTAAGTTTGGAAATTGATGCACCACTAGTAATTGATTCTACAGATCCTGAAGTAATTGAGGCGTCTGTAATACAGATACCTGGAAGACCGATAATTAATTCAATAAATCTTGAAGGTGATGGAAGTAGGTTTGAAAAGTTAGCTCCTGTCATGGCAAAGTATGGCTTACCTGCGATTGCTTTGTGCATTGGGCCTCAAGGGATGGCTAAAACACCTCAGCAAAAAGTCGATACTGCAGAACTACTTTATGAAACGGGAAAAAAATATGGATTAAAAATCGAGCAGTTCGTTTTTGATGTTCTTACATTTACTTTGGCAACCGGAGAAGATGAATTTCTTGATGCAGGAAAAAATACTCTGGACGGAATTAGACTAGTTAAAGAAAAATTTCCAAACTGCTTCACAACTTTGGGTCTTAGTAACATCAGCTTTGGTCTTGCACCATATGCTAGAAAAGTTCTAAATTCTGCATTCTTGTATCATGCAGTTAAAGCTGGTCTTGATTCTGCGATAGTTAATGCCAAAGAGATTATTCCTTATGGTGAAATTGATGGGAAGGAGAAAAAACTCGTCGATGATCTGATCTTTAATACGCATCCTGATGCATTATCTGATTTGATTGCTTATTTTGAGAATGTTGGATCTAAAATTGGTACTGCTTCAAAGAAAGTAGATGTCGATCCTTCCTGGCCTGCGGGAAAACGTGCAAATTTTAGAATTGTAAACAGACTAAAAGACGGAATCCAAAATGATGTTGTATCTGCAATCGCAGAGAAACTTGGTAAACATGATATTGTCAAAAATACTGATGGCGTTCTTTCCCTTGATGCTCCCAAAGAAGTTACCCATGACGGTGCCATTAGGACTCTCAATGAAGATTTACTTCCTGCAATGAAAGAGGTTGGTGATAAATTTGGTTCAGGAGAACTAATCCTGCCTTTTGTTCTCAAGTCTGCAGAATGTATGAAAGCTTCAGTTGGCGAATTGGAAAAATATCTAGTAAAAGAAGAAGGAACAAGTAAAGGTGTACTTGTTTTGGGTACTGTTTATGGTGACGTTCATGATATTGGCAAAAATCTTGTAAAGACCATTTTCCAAAACAATGGATACACAGTACATGATTTGGGAAAGCAAGTCCCATTGCAAAAATTCCTTGAAAAAATCGACAAAGTAAAACCTGATGCAATTGGGTTGTCTGCATTATTGGTCTCTACTTCAAAACAAATGAAATTCTTTGTGGAACATGCCAGGAAAAACAATATGACTATCCCAATTCTTTGTGGCGGTGCTGCAATTAACACTAACTACATTAACAGAATAGCAAAAGAAGACGGAATTTATGAACCTGGTGTATTTTACTGCAATACCATGTTTGAGGGTCTCAAAACAATGGATGTTTTAGTGTCTGATGAAAAACCAAAACTCCTAGCTGATTGGAAAGAAAAGTTAGAGAGATGGAAAGAAAAATCTGCTGTAATTATAGATATTGACACACTTCCAAAAAGTGATATCCTACCAGTTCAGTCTCCTACTCCAAAAATAATTGGAGAGCCAATTCGTTTAAAATTAGATCAAATCAATATGACCGAAGTTTGGGCTATGATTGATAAAAAATCCTTGTTCAAATTATCATGGGGTTTGAGAGGAAAGGTGGGTTCTGAGTCAGAAGAAGAACATGAACAGTTGCTAACTGAATGGAAAATGAGGATAATTCGAGATAAACTCTTTGAGCCTGAAATTGTTTATGGGTATTTTAAATGTCATAATCAAGACAGGGCATTACTAGTCGAAAATCCTCATGGCAATGAGATTAAATTGGAATTTCCTCGTTCAACAAAACCAGATCATTTGTGCTTAACTGATTATTTTGGTGATGATGATATCGTTGCATTTCAATCTGTAACTGTGGGAAATAAGGTGGCCGATATTATTGAACAATGGAACAAAGAGGACAAATACACTGATGCATATTATCTTCATGGATTGGCAGTTGAAGTTGCAGAAGCTTTAGCTGAATGGGTAAATCAGAGAATCAAAACTGAACTAAATTTAGAAAAAGGCGGTTTAAGGTATAGTTGGGGGTTTCCTAGTTGCCCTGATGTTTCACAACATCATCTGGTATGGAAATTATTGGAACCTGAAAAATCTGGAATGACTCTAACTGAATCTGGTCAAATTATTCCCGAACAATCAACTGCGGCAATTGTGATTCATCATCCTGACGCAAAATATTTTGTACTGTAACTTTGTTAGATTGCTAAACTCTAGCGTTTTCCTAAAAACTCGTTTACTCCATTAAAGTCGTTAGGTGATGTGAGCAGAACATCTTTTGTAATCTCGTGTGTTTTATTCAACAATTCTTCAAATTTTTGAGAATATGTTTTTAAATCCAAATTCAAAAATTTGGCAGATTTTTCATTTTTAGGAGATGGGTATAGGAGAATCGGTATCAATGAAAACCCCTTTAGATTATCTGACAAATTTTGAACTTGTTCTATATCTTGAATTACTTGAGTCATGAATCCTTTGGGATTTACATTGATTTTTTTTCCAATTTTAGAGAAATTAGGTTTATTTGATATTGAAAGATACAAATCAATTTTAGAATTAAATCCCTGATGTTTCAGTCTCTTTACTGTTAAACTTGGTATCTGACCTGAATCCTCTTTGCCTGTTTGAGACGGATCCCCCATTAGTATTAAAATTCCTGAAAATCCAATTGAGATACATTTTTCTACAAATTCTAAAATCTCTTTTTCACTCTTATCTCTAACTCTGAGACTGACAGTAATTGGTAAATCTGGAATTTCCTGCCTGATTGTTCTTCCAGCTTCAATTGGTGAAACTCTCTGAAATCCTAATACGTTTTCTGTAAGGTGAATTGCATCACATTTTTTTGAAATTATTTTTATTTTATCTACAAATTTTTTAATTGATTGATTTGTATCCACATCAGGTAGAATTTTGGGAGGATTAGCTTCATACCTAATTGTCATATTTTCAACTCTTTTATCCTTGGTTAAAACCTTTGAATACCAAAACCCATATGGAATGTTAGGAAAGAACTACGATGTTTCTAAATGAATTAAAATCTCATCTTTCTACACAAATTAATCCTAAAATTGAATCTGATGGAAAATATCGTTTAGCATCAGTACTAGTAGTAATCTACGGTAAAGAACCAAGTGTCGTAATGACTGAAAAACCAAAACATATGAAATTTCATGCCGGCGAAATTTCATTCCCTGGTGGGAAATTGGATTCTGATGATTCAGATCTTTTAGAAACTGCATTGCGTGAAACCCGCGAAGAGATTGGACTTTCGATTCTTAAGGAACAAGTAATTGGCCAGCTAGATCCGGTTGTAACATTAAATTCTAGATTTTTAATTTTGCCTTTTGTTTCAGTTGTAAATGAAATCACTACACTTTCAGCCAATGCAGAAGTTGAAAAAATTTTTCATATTCCTCTGGAATCATTTTTAAAAACTGAAGCAAGGGATCCAGATCCATCTCACAATATTATTCAAGAAATGTACACATTTGAATTTCAGAATCAAATTGTGTGGGGCGCTTCTGCTAGAATTCTAAAACAGATTCAAGATTGTCTAAAATCCTGAGATTCATTTAAAAAGAGCTTTCCGTGCCTGAAAATCTATGGCTGCACGTAAGTCCTCTCCAAGGAAAATCCGTCTACTCAAAAAGACTAGACAGACATCAGCAGTACCTGCGTGGATTATTCTCAGAACTAAGAGAAATGTTAGAACCAATCCAAAACGTAGAGCTTGGAGATCAACCGATGTGGAGGTAGGATAATTGTCTCAAGAATTAGAGCGAGTTTACACAATTCCACTTGGCAAAGTAAAACTTTCACAATCTCAACATAGAGCAGTTAGAGCAATTAACATGATTAGAGAATTTGCTCAACATCACATGAAAGTTACTACAATTAAAATAGATGAAGAATTAGCTCGTGACATATGGGCAAGAGGCGTTAGAAATCCCCCAAGAAAAGTTAGAGTTAGAATGAGCAAAACCGATGAAGGTTATATTCTTGTCACTAAATATTCTGATGATGAGACAGCTAAGGTGACTCCTAAAAAAGAAACCAAAAAAGTTTCTGATAAGGTAGATGCACCATCTAAAGAAGATGCACCATCTAAAGAAGATGCACCAAAGAAAGATTAATTTTTTTCAAAAAATTATAATTTTAAAAAATATGTTTATTCTAATTGGTACAAGTCTAATTTACAATCAATACTGCAATCTGGTGTTGACCAATCGAGTGTATTTTCTTGCGGAATAATTCCTAAAGGATCATAGTTGTCAAATTTTGTCATTCCTTGAATTGATGACAACATTATGATTTTGGATTCTTCTACAGATGAGGTCATGTCAATCTGTGAATTACTTTCGTTGATGATTCCGGATGTAAGGTTTGTAATTGAGTTGATGATTCCTACTGGAATGTTACTTCCTCCGACCACATACAACATTGAACGTTTAATTGAATTTGGGGGGGCGTTTCCATAAAGCATTTTGAGCGAATCTCTTAGTGAATCCTCAATATGTTGGCCGTTCTTGCTTGTGGATAAAATATTTGTTTCATCGGATATTTCTGAAGAGCCAAGTGAACTTACGACATGCATCATTGCAGAATTTGCAATTTCATAACATGTCTTTGGACTCAAATCTGGATTGCTTTCAAGTAATGAGTCATTATCAAGCACAATTGTGCACTTTGAGTTTTCTCTTATTCTTTTTAGGGATATTCCTGAATTGAAAATTCTATCTTTCTCATATTTGAAAGGCATAATTGCAAAGGAGACCAATCCTGCGTCTGTTTCTTTACACATTTCTGATATCACAGGTGCCATGGCTGAGCCTGATTTACCTGCTAAATTACTCATTAAGACAACTGTGGAATAGCCTGAAATTTTTGTTTTTATTTCATCAGCAACTTTGTACGTTGAACCTCTGATTAATTGAACCGATGGATTGATTACGGATTCAGTAGAAACATGAACCGATGGATTTTCTGCTGATAAGTCATTTTTATCGTTACTAATTATCAGACAATCTGAATTTAGAGAATTTTTTGCATTTACTGCTAATTTTGAGCCTACGCCGCCAAGGCCTATGACTAAGATTGGTTCTTTAACTTGAAAACTCATTCTAATCTTATTTTCTGATTTGCATAAAAAACCTTCTTACGTTTTTTTAATCAAATTTTAGATCGAAAAAAATTAACTCACGATCTTACCGATCAATCGTTTTACAGTAGCTTCTATGATTTCAACTGTGTGTGATTGACCTAATTCTACCTTGTCCTTGACTGCTATAGGCTTGTAAGCAAAGTTTCTGCCCTTTATTCCCTCATCTGTCATTTCATCAAATAGGACTCTGCCTTTCCAGCCGATCCATTTCTCATTACTCTCCATTGACAATTTGCTGATCTGCTCAAAAACTACTTTTGTTCTTCGCTTAACTTCAGCTGCATCGATCTGATCTAATTTTGCAGCATCTGTTCCGGGTCTTGCGCTATACTTTGATAGGTTGACCACGTCTGGCTTTGTTTCGTCCAGTAATGCTATTGTTTTTTGGAATTCTTTCTCTGTTTCAGTAGGAAAACCTACAATGATGTCTGTCGAAATAGTAAAGTCTGCAAATCTTTCTTTCACTTTATTTACAATTTCCATAAATGTTCCAGATGTGTGACCCCGTTTCATATCGTTTAGTACTTTGTCACTTCCACTCTGTACTGGAATATGTAAAAATTTGAAAATTTTGTCATTGTCAAAAGATTCAATTAAATTTTCCTTAATCCTTGGCATGTACATTGGATTCATCATGCCAACTCGTATTATAAAATCATCTGGAATTTCTGACACTGCGTTTACTAATGATGGTAAATCAGTGCCGATATCAAATCCATAGCATCCGTTATCTGTAGATGTTAGCCATACCTCTTTACATCCTTCTTTGATTTCAGTTTGAACCTGTCTTACGATATCTCCTAGTCTGTAACTTGAAAGATCTCCTTTGGATAATTTAGTTTGGCAAAAAGTACACTCACTCATACATCCACTTGCAATCTCTACGATCCCTACTGTTGGATTTAGTCTTACTTTTGGAAGTCCGATTTTAGACAAGTCGGTATCTTCTAATGCAATTTGTTTTCTTCCTTCTAGAGTTGAATTAATCACTTGAAGGGTCTTTCCTAACGAATTAGGCCCTAGCAAACTAGCATTTTCTGAAAATTTTTCTACATTTTCTTTTTCTGCTTTTGGAAGGCAACCTGCTACGATGAGGGGTTTTGATTTTAAAGAATTAATTCTATACATCATTTTGTTTGCCGTTGAATCTTTGACAGAGCACGTCACTATGACATTTAGATCCGAGTCTGAGGAATTGTCGGCCAAGGTATGTCCTCCATTCAAAACTAATCCTGAAATCATTTCTGAATCTGCAAAACTTGCAGAGCATCCATAAGCTTCTACAAAGATCTTTGCCATGATTTATCCAAACAGAGAATCGATTTCTTTGTTACTCATTAATTTCTTTGAAACTACAAGTTCTCTAATGGTCTTTCCAGTTTTTAGTGATTCTTTGAAAAGTTCTGCAGACTTTAGATATCCAATTTTTGGAGTTAACAGTGTGACAATTACGGGACTATTCTCGATGTCCTCACGCAGTTTGTCTTTGTTGGCAGTTAATCCATCAATTAGATTTGCAGAAAATATTGGCAGGAAATTTTTTAGCATGTCTGTTGATTCCAACATGCACTTTAGCATCCCTGGTAGCATTACGTTTAGCTCAAACTGTCCTCCTTGGGCTGCACAAGAAACCGCCGTATCGTTTCCAATAATGTTGAAACAAACCATATTCATGCATTCAGCTAAAGATGGATTTATTTTTCCAGGCATGATTGATGACCCTGCATGAACTGCAGGAATTCCTAGTTCTGCTAGTCCTGCAATTGGACCTGATGCCATTAATCTAATGTCATTTGAAACTTTACCGATTTCTATTGCCAAGTTTCGTAATGCACTTGACAAGTTTGCTACTGCGAATTTACTTTGTAAACCGTGTTGCATGTCTTTTTCTGGTTTTAGCGATAATTTTGAAATTTTTCCAAGCTCTGCAATCGCAATTTTTCTATATCCTTTTGGAGTATTAGCTCCAGAGCCTACAGCGGTGCCTCCAAGTGCCACATTTTGTAATTCTTTTTGTGCATCAATGATCTCTTTTCTAGCTTTAGAAATTGAGGTAACATATGCTGCAAATTCACTACCTAATGTTACCGGCAATGCATCCATCAAGTGAGTTCTGCCAATTTTCTTAAATGATGAAAATTGCTTTGCTTTTTTAGATAGTGACTTTATCAAAATGTCGATTGCAGGAATAGATTCTTTAAGATTCATCAAAATTGCGACATGCATTGCAGTAGGGTATGTGTCGTTACTTGATTGAGACATGTTGACATGGTCATTTGGATGAAGGAATTCATACTGTCCTTTTTTCTTGTGCAAAACCTCCAAGGCAACATTTGAAATTACTTCATTAGAATTCATGTTAAATGCAGTACCTGCGCCAGAATTTATCATGTCTACTACAAACTGGTCAACGTATTTTCCGGCTAGAATTTTATCGCACGCTGTGACAATGGCTTTTCCACGTTTCGTGTCAATTGCCTTTGTTCTCATATTTGCAACGGCTGCGGATCTTTTTATCATTACAAATGACTTGATCAAATTTTCATGACTTTTGCTACCTGTTACGTGATATTGTTTGATTGCTCTTCCTGTGAATGCTCCATAATATGCGTCAGCTGGAATTTTGACTTTTCCAAGTGAATCTTGATCTAATCTGAATTTCATGATGACTTTACTAGTTTTTTACCATTATTCATTCTTTTTCAAATATTTTCAAAAAACTGCGTGACAATAATGGGAATTATTATATAGGAATTGCAAGGTCGTTGGTTTATGAATAAGCGTATTAGTATGCTCTTTACTATTGCAGCAGTAGCTGTAATGGGAGCAACCTTATTCGGAAGCACATACACACAAACCCAAATTGGCGGACAATCACTCGACATCAACAAAATGGATGCCGATGTAATTGAACAAATCCATCAAATGGGCGGTTTACAACTTGTAATGCCTCAAGCATTCGCAGAAACTGATTGTGGTGTATTATCACAAACTGGACGAAATGTAGTCGAGTTTAATTTGACTGGTGAGAGTGTCGAACTTCCAATCATGGGAGGAAAAACTTACAATGCCATGACCTTTAGTGGACAAGTCCCAGGACCAACACTAAGAGTCACACAAGGTGATGTTGTAAAAATGACACTTGAAATCCCATCAGATGAAGTTACCGGACACGGTAATGATATGCACGCATCTCAAATGTCAGCAGGAAACTTTGAATCCGTTAATCCGGGTGAAACAAGCATGTACTGCTACATTGCTGAATCTGCTGGTGTTTTCAAATACCACTGTTCTGGTGTCAAACTAATTGGTATGGACCAACACGTTCTTTCCGGCATGTACGGAATTGCAATCGTTGATCCAATCAATGGATACAAGAAACTAATGGTAGAGAAAACCTCAGTTAATAACGGCGAAGTTTCATTAGATAGACAATTCTACGATGCAGATGCATTAGAGTTCCAACTCCAATACAATCAATTGTATTTGAATGATGACGGCAATTATGATGCAACAGCAATGTTTGCACATCAAAACACCGCAACAGTCGTTAATGGAATGCAATTTGGTTATGTACCAAACATGGCTCATAACTTACTCGTCAATGGCGATGTAAACAAGAACATCTTTGTCGCACAACCATGGAATGGACTTGAACACAAGCAATATCAATCACAACTCTTGTTTGTTGAAAATGATCAACACGTGAGACTCTTTATCGAAAACCACGGTAACGAACCACTATTCTTCCACATTGTTGGAGAAATCTTGGATAGAGTTACCCAAGGCAACAGAGTACAATCCGCAGCAACTGAAACATGGTTACTCGGAGGTTCACAAAACATGATTGTTGACTTGGTCTTTGATGAACCAGGTGCATATGCAGCAGTAAACCATGATTATGCAGCAATTTACACTGGCGCAGCTACAGTCTTTGTAGCAGGTGATCCATTCGGCTTGAACCCAGTTCTAGTTGAGAAAGGAGTTATTCCAGCACCAGTAGCATCTTATGCATACGCTTTAGGCAATCCAAGTGATGCTGTTCCTCCAATGGGAATGAATAGTATCGCACATCCTGCCCAAAACATTCACGGTTTAATGACTGATGAGATAGCTTCTGAAATGCAAGCAAGTGGCGATTATGTCGCATTATGGGAAGTAATTCCTGTAGTAGCAGAAATCCTTACTTCTTGATCTTTTAACAATCTTTTTTTCTTTTTATTTTCTTAATGAATTATATGCCGTTATTTATTTTCTAATCTTATGGGATTTGAAGACTCTGTATTAATTTGTGATGTGGTAGATCCTGTATTGAATAAAATTCTAATTGATAATGGACTAAAAGTTTCATATGAACCTGAAATCACTGCTGACCAAATTTTAGAAAAAATTTCTACTTTTAATATTGTAATTGTTCGAAGTCGAACTACAATTACAAAAGAAATGATTGAGAAAGCAGATAATTGCAAGATCATTGCACGTGTTGGAGTTGGATTGGACAATGTTGATCAAGATGCCGCTAAAACAAAAAATATTCGCGTAATTAATGCAGTCGAAGGCGCAATGAATGCCGTTGCCGAGTTAGTTTTGGGTTTAATGTTGTCTCTTGCAAGACAAACTGGAAGGGGCGATAGGGCAATCAGAAATGATCAATGGCTCAAAAAAGAACTCAAGGGAACAGAACTTCGAGGAAAATACTTGGGAATTATTGGTTTAGGAAATATTGGAAAAAGATTGGGACGACTTGCACGTGCATTAAACATGAATGTTATTGGTTATGATGTGCTGCCAATTGATGAGGAATTTGCAAAAGAAGTCGGTTTGATGAAAGCTGACTTGAATACCCTATTGCAAAGCTCTGATTATGTTTCAATTCATGTCCCACTTTTAGATTCTACTTACCATCTTTTGGATGCAGAAAAAATGTCCACTATGAAAAATACTGCAAAAATCGTCAATACTTCTAGAGGTGGGGTAGTTGATGAGGATGCCCTTTACAATGCTCTCAAAAATGGTACGTTGGATGGTGCTGCATTAGATGTATTTGAAAAAGAACCTGCTATTGGGACAAAACTTGCTGAACTTGATAATGTGATTTTAACGCCACATATTGGTGCTCAAACAAAAGAGGCACAATCATTGGCAGCAAACGTGATTGCTGAAAAGATTATTCAGATTCTCCGTGGCGTAATCTAGTATGATTTCTGCCTGAATTTTAAAAATAAGTAAAAAAGCTTGACTTTTACGTGATTTATTATCGTCTCTTCATTTTTAACGCCAACTCAGAGGTCTAAATATGCAGATGAATAATTTCACCGTAAAGAATCTCTATTCGGAAAAATACTCCCAGTTACCTGGTGTTAATTCTTTCTTGAAAATATCCCTTGGATTAATCTTGTTTACTATGATTTCATCTGTACTAGTATATGCAGAAACAATGTCTGTTGATGTGGATGGGACTTCTTTTGATGTGGAATATGATGCAACAGGAATGACTGTTTCTGGAATTGAATCTGATGCTGATTTTATTTCTTTGATATTGACTGTAGATGTGACTAAATCAACTGGTATGTTGGATATTATATTAGATCGTTCATTCTTTGATTCAGAATTTGAAGGATTAGATGATGATTTTATTATTCTGGCAGATGGCGATGAACCAAATTTTTCAGAAACTGCAACCACCTCTCAAAGCAGAACTTTGAGTATTGAATTACCTGCAGGCACTGAAGAAATAGAAATTATTGGTTCAGTATTTGGTGGTTCTACAATTGTGATTCCAGATACTAGTGAGGAAGATATGGATGC
>CAJQMY010000038.1 GCA_905479565.1 uncultured Candidatus Nitrosopumilus sp. | reverse complement strand
ATTTTCTTCCATCTTGGTAATTGTCTCCATTCATGTCTAACTAGATATGCTAATGCTTTCTTTCCCATGTTACTATAGGGTAAATGCATGTTGATGTAGTCCATATGATCTAAAATTGTCTCATCTTGCTCTATTTTGATTAATCCTGAAGATGCAACTTTTTTCTTGTATGCTTCAAGTGCTTTTCTTACCTGAATCATGTAGAGTAAATTGGAATATTGTCCGTGAACAATAGGGGTTTCTTTTCCAAAAGGTCTATAGAAGTCATATTCGTCTTTAATTGATGTTGAAGTTATTTTACGGTCAAATTCCAACAACCTTGGGTTATCATTTAGAAGCATAACTACTGCTCCTGCACCTTGTGTCATTTCACCACTAGAGCCCATATCGTATTTTGCAATGTCTGATACCACTACTAGCGCATGTTTTCCTTCTGCTTCTCCAGCTCTAATCCAATTTGCATTGTCATAAAGTGCATAAGAACCACTTACACATGCAAATTTGGTTTCAATTCCACCACAGTGCTCAAATGCACCTCGACCATAAACTTGCTCTAGCATTCCAATGACATAGGAGTTCATTGCTTTTGATTCGTCAAATGCAGATTCGGTTGATACGTACAGTCTTCCTATGTCTTCTGGTGAGAGTTTGTTTTTTTGCATAATTCGCAAACATGCATTAGCTGCAAGACATGCCGGATCCTGGTTGGCATCAACGATTGCCATCTGTGAAACTCCTAGGCCTTTTTGTAATTTTACCGGGTCTAGTCCTCTGTTAATTGCAAAATCGGCTGCGTCAATATACAATCTTGGGATGTATATTGCAATGTCATCAATTCCAGCTGCCATAAGCTAGCTCCCGGAATTTCATTAATAAGGATATTGGGTAAATTCTAAGTAACTAGGAAGGAAATTTTTGTAATTTTTTGACAATCTATTCACAAATTGATCGCAAAACACTATTTTTCTAGTTCTTCTTGAAATATTCTCTCAAATGTCTCTAAAGGTTGCGCTCCGAAAAGCTTGGTTGTCTTACCGTCTGGACCGATGACAAAAAATGCAGGTGTTCCTGATAGTTCCAAAGTCCTTGCATCTTCATTGCTGTCTACGATTATTTGTGAGTGTTTTCCATCAATCATGCACTCTGACCATGCATCCACATCCAACCCAATTTCTTGGGCAAATAGCGCTAGATTTTCTGATGAGGCCCATCCGTTATTTTCACCAGTCCAGTTAGAATACAAAATATCATGATATTCCCAAAATAACCCTTGTTCTTTGGCACAATGAGCGCCATGTGATGCATTGACAGAATCAGGACCAATGATGTTGTAGTCTTTGAAAATCATTTTGACTTTTCCTGTTTCTACGTATTTTTTCAAAATGTCCCCTTCTGTTGAATGAAAGAAAACATTACAAAAATGACACTGATAGTCGCCAAATTCAATTAACGTGATTGGCGCATTTGTATTTCCAAGTACGGGTGAACCGTTTGCAAGAAATGTATCTGCGGTAATTTTTGGAGGTCCGACTTGTTGAACAGTTGGACTGGGTTCGATTGTAAGCTCTGTTTGATTTGAAACACCATCAAAACCTAAAAATGCAACAATTATGACGATTGATGAAATTCCTGCACCTATTGCTAGAGAAGGACCGTGAATCATTGAACTGTGTAATTTTTTAGCACATTTAGTCTTTTATGCTAATAATCTAACAAAACTTTCACCTGAGAATTTACCTAAACCAAACGCTTGGTTTTTTTGATGTTGGCCAACTCTTGTTATTTGCATCGACGGCATTGCCTTCTTTGGCATATCTGTCTGATAGTTTGTTGAATCTGCACTTTCATCAAACGCAAAAATTATTTTTTGCCAAATATTTTGTTTTCAATAAATTCTGATACAAGATAATTATTTTCTCAATGCAGTGGTAATCGTGTTGAACTGTTTTAAAATGAAAAATACGCTTGTTACTAAAAATTTTACAACTGTGCAATTAATTTAACTTGGATTTGTTCTAATTTGTTTTTTGGAATTTCTATATTCTTTGATACTTTTGTTTTATTTTTTTTAAGATTAGTTTTAGATGTATTTCATGATGTCGATTATTTTTAAATTTTAGTGATTTTTTAATTTATTTTTATGTAAAATCATGAATGTGTCCTTTTATCTGGGGTTTCACATTATTGCGGGTTGATCTCATAAAATTCCACGGGATGGGTAAATTGCCTATAATGATCCGCCTCCTTCCAAAACTTTTCCTAATTTATGCATTTACCTTCGTGAATCCAAACATTTAGAATTTTTTGCATAAACATTTGGGTGCTGGAATCTATCTGAGGTCTAATCCCAGTTTCTTTTTATATCCTGTCTCTGTCCTCTTTGAATTTTTTCAGTAACTCTTTGAGTTGTTTGCCATTCATTTGAGCTGCTTTTTCTCTTTTTGCTAACTGGATGTCTTTTTTAAAATTTGATAAAAATCCAATGTAACATTTTTCTAATTCTATGATTAAAGGGTTACAAATACTATGATGAATGCAATTGCTACTATTGCTATCGATATTTTCATAAATGACGACATGCCTTTAATTCAATTATGACATGATCATGGTTTTAAACATTATATTTTTGGAAGATTGCCTGTTTTATCTAAATTTGATTTACACACTTTGCAGTA
This sequence comes from uncultured Candidatus Nitrosopumilus sp., assembly GCA_905479565.1. Taxonomy (GTDB): domain Archaea; phylum Thermoproteota; class Nitrososphaeria; order Nitrososphaerales; family Nitrosopumilaceae; genus Nitrosopumilus. The sequence continues at coordinate 10,404 of CAJQMY010000038.1, read as the reverse complement.
CAGTCTTACTTCTTTTGATGGGAATTCAGTACCGCAGTTTTTACACGTAAAAAATTCCTCTTCATCCATATTTTGATTCATGGTTTAGTGAACTTAAGAGTATTGATGAGATGTCTCATCTGGATGGTCTTTTAAAACCTGGTTTTATTTTACAATTGTCCACTGAAGATTTTTGAGATCTTTTATCCAGTATTTCTTTTTTTGGTTTTCCTTCGTTTGAGGCTTCTTCAATTTTGTAAATTTTTTTGAGTGTTTTTGATGTTTCAATATTTTGTGAAGGAAGTATATTTGATGGCGAAATTTTTTTTCTATTCTTATTTCGAGGTTTTTGTGTATCCGTGGGATTTTTTTGTGTCCATGTGATGTTTTTAAAATTTGCAGATGATGACTTTTCTTTGTTGTAGTCTCCTAATGATTTAACCATAATTTATCATAAATATTTAGGACATAAGAGTATTGATTCCTAATTTTGAATTATATCTGTCTGTAACTGTTATTTTATTCCATCACGTTTCATTTTTTTTAAACAGAAAAAGCAATCAATAGTTTTCATTTTCCTATCTGCTTTTCTTTATTTTGACATTTATAAAAACAAGAAAAATATTTCCCTCTTTCTGAGTCTGATGATTTTATGAAAAACTCTCTTTAATTTTTGATTCAATCGTTGTTGCTCCATATCTATTAGGTTCTTTTTTAAAAATTCATGTAATTATTTTCAAAAAAAACCATAAATCAAAGTCTGTTGATGTAATCTAAATAAAGGGGTCTGACATCTTTAATTCATGAAGAAGGTATTTGTTAATGGGTACGGTTCTATTGGAAGTAGAATAGTTTCATTTCTAAAAGATGATCCCGAAATTACTGTCGTAGGTGTTGGAAAATACTCTCCTGATGATAAGGTAAATGAGGCAATATCCAAAGGACTTGATGTTTATGTCCCTGAATCAAAATTAGATTCTTTTTCAAATTTTAAAATTTCGGGCTCTATTGAATCGGCACTAGATCAATCTGATTTGGTTATTGATGCCGCTCCTGGTGGACATGGTTATAAAAATAAAAAAAATCTTTACGAGCCAAAAAACATTCCTGCAATTTATCAAGGCGGGGAATCTACCATAGGAACCGAAGCAGTATCCGAATTATTATTTAATTCAAGAGCAAATTATGATCAAGCGTTGGGAAAATCCCATGTAATGCAAGGTAGTTGTAATGTTACTGGAATGGGAAGAATTTTGGAACCATTGCGAGATAAATTTGATAAACAATTAGTTAGATTCGATGTTACTCTTGTAAGAAGATGGGCTGATATTGAACAAACCGATAAAAAAGTTCCAGACACTATAGAGATGACTGAAAAACCACATCATGGCGATGATGTTAAACTGTATTTTGGAAAAGATGCGCCATTATACGTTCGGGCAATCAAGGTTCCAACCAGACAAATGCACTTGCACATAATGGATATCAGGTTTAAAGACATGGCACCAAAACCTTCTGAAATTCATGATTTGTTTACAAACGAGTTTGGCGTTGCAACACTTTGGACTGCAAAAGGAACCGGAGATGTCAGAGATTATGCTCAAAATATGGGCTTTAACTTTACTGATACTAACATGATCCACATTCATGCAAATATGACTAGTTCCATTGGGGACACTATACAAATGATGTATTCAGATGATCAAACAGGGATTGTGATTCCGGAAAATCACATGTTAATGCAGGCTATGCTTTTTGATAAATCTTACAAGGAAGCATTTGCTCATACTGAATCCATATTTCACATGGTAGAGAAAAAACAGAAACTCCAAGATCACTTTGCTGAGAAAAGTTAGGTCTTAATTTTTTCAATTCTGATTTTTTTAGGGATGTTTTTTGAAACTTTTTCTACAATAATTCTTAATTCATCGACTTGTATTTTATCTCCTTCTTGCGGTATGTCTTGCAATCTTTCATGCAACAGTCCATTAAGTGATGCATAGTCATCACCGTCTGGAATTTTGGTTTTGAAAATTTCATTAATTTTATCGATTTCAATATCCCCGTTAGTGACAATCGTGTTTTGATCAATTCTTTCAAATCCTGCTTGTCTTGTCAAATCGGTTTCATCTTCAATTTCTCCAACTATTTCTTCAAGAAGATCTTCCAAAGTGACCAGTCCTTCTACGCCCCCATGCTCATCGACTACAATTGCCATGTGGGTTTTTCTTCCCTTCATCTCCTTCAACAATCCACTCACCATTTTTTCTTGAGATGCGAATACTGGCTCTCTTGCAATTTTTTCAAGACTCGTCATTTTGTTGTCCTTTTCTAGTTCTTTCAGAACATCCCTTACATGAATAAATCCCACAATATCGTCAAGTGTGTTTCCATAAATTGGAATTCTGGAATGCCCCATTTGATTAATTTGAGGCAGTGCTTCAAAAAGTAACATTTTTGAATTTAATGTAAACATTTTTGTTCTCGGAGTCATTACTGAACGAATTACAGTATCATCGAATTTCAATGCGCCATGAACCAATTCCATTTCGTCTTTTTCTAATGCTTTTTCTTCCAATCCCTGATCAATCACTCCTTTGATCTCTTCCTCTGTGATTGGAGGTGGCGTGGAACTACTTCCAGTTATCTTTACCACTCCTTTAGTGATTATTTCAAAGAATTTTACTACTGGATAAAATATATAACTGAATGCAAGTAGAACAGGGGCATATCTTAATGCAATTTTTGTGGAGTTTGCATTACAGTATGTTTTTGGAGTGATCTCCCCAAATATTAGGATTAAAAATGTCATTATGCCAACAGCAATTCCTAGTCCGTCATTTCCAAATAATCTGATGGCAAGACTTGTTGCAAGTGCTGAAGCGCCTACATTTACCAGGTTATTTCCAAGATTTACGCTGGACATCATCCAGCTAGGATTCATTTTTAATTTGTGAAGAGCTTTTGATCCTTTTTTGCCTTCATTAAACAATTGAACAACTTTGGATTTTCTTACTCCAACAAGAGCTACTTCTAATCCGCTAAAAAATCCAGATAATCCTATGAGAACAGCTAAAGTAGTAATCTCCACCCATAAATCTACCATGATATTCTCCTAGAAAATTTCTTAGAACAATTATTCATTTAGTTTTTTTGCACCATCTTTTGGTTATCATGTATTTGTAAAACATGGATTTAACTCTTGAGATAAAAATTACTTGAGCCTAATTTAGGCTAATTTTTAGGAGGAATTGCAAATTTGTTTTCAGGGTTTCTATGATAGTCCACAGGTATCATTGCATCTTTTTGTCTGCCTGTAAGGATGCCTACGATGACGTCATCTTTTTTGATGATTCCTTCACCCATTAATTTTTTGATGCCTACCACTGTTGCACCAGAAGCCATTTCACAATCAAATCCATTAAGGCCTACTACTGACATTCCGTCTAACATTTCAGAATCTGAAACTGTTGTTGCAACACCGTTTGTAAATTCCAATGCCCGTAAACCTTTCAGGATATTTGCAGGTCTGCCAATTTGTATTGCAGTAGCTTTAGTTTTAGGTCTTAATCCTTCTTCGTCCAAATGATCGTAGTACCTTGAAATTAATTCTGTGTTTGGATTACCTTTGTTCCATCTTAACTTTTCATTTTCAAATTTGCCATTATACAAATCTGATAATGTGCTTGCGCCTTCAGAATTAATCACTGCAATTTTTGGAATTTTTTTAATCCATCCCCATTCATATAATTCCATTAGTGCTTTGCCACAACTTGAAATATTTCCTAAAGCTCCTCCAGGATATACTATCCAATCCGGTACATCCCAATTCAAATATTCTAACGCTCTGAATGGAATTGTTTTTTGACCTTCAATTCTAAAGGGATTTACTGAATTTACGGTATACCCGTCATGGTTTTGTGCATCATCTAAAGATTGTTTTAATGCATCATCAAAATTACCGTCTACTTCTATGATCTGTGCTCCAAATTGATATGCTTGGCTAAGTTTTCCAGGGGCTATTTGACCTGCAGGGATATACACATCGCAGTTTATTCCTTCATTTGCTGCAAACATTCCAGCAGATGCCGATGTGTTTCCAGTTGAGGCACAAACAATTTTTTTAGCACCTATCATTTTTGCATGTGTTACTGCAGTTGTCATCCCATTGTCTTTGAATGAGCCACTAGGATTGTATCCCTCAGGTTGTAACCACAAATTGTTATTTGCAATTCCTATAAACATAGCAGCCTTTGACATGTGATATGGTTTAGATTGTCGTCCTTCTGCTCCATCTAATGATACTAAATATTTTGAACATTCTTGGATATTTTCAGTATTAATTTGACAAAAATTTAGTAATTCTCTAAACCTCCAAACTCCACTTTCATTGAAAATACTCCCTTCAGAATTTCTTCTTTTGTAAAAAACTTCTTTTAGTTTTGGAGATGGCTTGTTTCTGTATTTTACATCTAATAGATGACCTTTATCGCATTGAACATTTGTATTCTCAATTGGATATTCCATCCCACACTGTGGATTAATACATTTGAGATATGCGTCACCTTGCATAGTAACTTTTGTTAATTGATGATAATTTAAAGGAAATCTTGTGAAAATTGTTTGAGCTTGGTCATATTTGCTAAACTTTAGATTAGATGCGTGTCAACTGCACATGTGGTTACGTATAATGAGCATCTGAAGAAGATTATTTCACAAATTCTTGAATCATACAAAATTCTTAAAGAAATTCAAGATAAACCGGGTGATCTTGATAGGATCAAGAAAGAAATGCTAAGAATTAATGGATTTCTCAAGGTTGCAACCAATAATATTGATGAGTATAAAATTAGCCATTCTGATTTTAAAAAGTTAAAATCTAAATTTAGTTATTATCTGGAGAATTATTTTTTTGAAAAAGAGATTGAGACAATGGCCCCTCTTTATTCAAACGACTTACATCGAGTAAAAAACATGAGAATTAAAATCATTGAAGCGTTAGAAAACAAAAAAATGATGGAATGTATGGAGAATTTAGTAGAGAAGTTATGACTGATGGGAAAAAATGCGTTTTATGTGGTTGTCGTGATCATAAACTTTTTGGATGTAATAAGCACATGGCAAAAAAATGCAGTTGTTTTAAAAAGAATAATTAATTTTATTTTCGTTTTGGGCCAGATCGTTCATGGAAATTCAAACAGCATTTACATTCTTTTTCACGACATTCTGTTTCATTATGATGGCCACAGATTCCACATTCGCAGCTATTTGACATGATGTTGATTGTATGATTTAGAATAATAATTTATCGCCTATTTTTTTAATGAGTTTAAGATCAAAATAAAATTATTTTTTTGATTTTGATTTTTTTACAGGCTTGTCTTCTAATTCCTTTTTAATTTCATCTGCCTTGTGATCTACGGCTTTTATGATTTCTTGAATAATTCCATCTAAATCACTGTCTTCCGCTTCTGGCTCTATCGTGCTTGCAATTTCTGTAATTGTATTTGAAATCTCAGAACTTACATCCTCAAAGCTTTCAGGATCTTCATATGCTGCATTATAGAGATCTTTTAGGTTATTTACATGGTTAATTACTTGGTCAGTTAATGCAATTTTGTAATCTGTTCCATTCACTTCAAATTCTTTAGAACTCACATTGTTTTTTCAATATCTTTTGTTTATAATGTTTTCAGCTAAATCATTCACATCGTACGTTGATAGCTGATTAAAATATTATGTAATCTAATGCTGATGCATCGCTGATCAATCTAGTATGTTTTGATCCTACCACATAACCATTCTTAATGTCTTCTGCAGGTATCCATCTATTTGTAGAAGAGTAATGTCTTTTTTCAGCTAATTCTCTTTCAATTGCTTCGATGTCAAATTCTGCTTCTTCAACTTGTTGTGTTGTCAAATGTTTGATAGTAACCATAATTTTTGTAACTTTCACTCGATCACCAAATTTCCATTTGAGTACGGGGTTTTCATCTGAAACTTCCAACACTTTGATCTTCATTTGTTTTTTACCAAATGCATCGTGACTGATTAATGCTCTTTCATCTGTAAATTCTTCAAAACTTATTCTTGAATTCACTTCGGCATCAGAGACGGTTTCAAGCAAAGACTCTACATTATTTTTTGATAATTCTTTATCTGTATTTTCCTCAGACATATATCTACATGGCATCTTTTACTTAAAAATGATTTGAAAAATTAATCCAATTTATCACTAGTTCTTTGTTTAGTTTTAAACGGCATTTTACATTCTTTGAGGAACAATTCTTTTCTAAATCCATCTATTTTGGCATAAAATTTACCATCATACGTACACACGCAGTCAGTAACATTTAGAGATTCATCCCAAATTTTGAAATATTCTCTTAATTCTCGGCTTTCGTATTTTCCAATGTCTATTCTTTTCTTTGACAAAAATTTGAATGCCAACAAAACATTTCTTTTTTTGTAAATATCAAAAGTCTTGATCCATGACAAACAACGCTCAATCTGATCCGCCGGTACTGGAAGAGATGTGCTTGTACCTGATTTTGCCTCTATGGTAAATATGGCACTGTTGTTGGTATTTACTGCTAAAACATCTGGCAATGCAATACTTGGAGAACCCAGTCTAAACGCCTGCCAGTTATCTGCACTGTTGAATCTCTTTACAATGGTGTCTTCCCATTGGTAACCTCTCTGTTTGCGGATTCTTGCAGACTTTTGATTTTTTGTGGATTTAATCATTTTTTGCTTTGTAACTGTCAACGTAGAATATTTTGCTCTCAATACCATATTACTAGTCTATTGTATATAGTAAAGATGGTAATTATACAATAAGTCCATAAAATATTATGTAACTGGCATAATCGACTTAACCTTTTAAAATTTTAAAAACATGAATTGTATGATGCCTGAATTAGACATGGTAATAGAAAAACTCTTGGAACAAAGGGATTTTTATTTAAATACATTGAAACATTTGGATTTTGGACTGGTAATGGATCCTTCTGAAGATGAAATTAAAAATATACACAAACTTCAAATGGTTACTGTAGACCAAATAAAAAAAATAGAGCAAGAAGTTGCTTTTCTGACATCCAAAAATAATAAAAAAATGCAATGAGTTTATCAAACCCTGCTTATTGTAAAAAATTATGCTGGATGCTTTGGTAAAGAATCTGGTAGATGTAAAACAGAGTTTTGCTAAAAATTACTCTGGGAATGCACATATTCAAGAGGTGATTCCATCATATGTTTCAGAAAAGTTTCAATTGCCTTCTCAGATTTTTCAGCATCTTCATGATTTTGCACTCAAAAACCCCATTTACTTTAATCATTATGAGGAAGATATTGAAGGAATATTGTGTACTGTCTATGAAGGGGACATTAACCAATATTGGTTAAACAGTATAAAGCACGGTTCAAGTTGTCAGCCATTTTATCCCACGTGGATAATGTCGGCATACGTGATGACAAGCATTGTAAAAGAACTAGGTTATTTGGAATTGATAGATATTGGTTCAGGGGATGGAAGAATTGCATTTTGTGGCAGTGCGATGGGTATGAATTCTTACAGCATAGAAATTGATGACGTTCTAGTTGAATTACAAAAAACAATTAGCACGTCTACTAATCAAAATTTTAATCCTGTATGTCACGATGCATTAGAGTTTGATTATTCAGCATTAAATCTAAAAAAACCAATATTTTTCATTGGAGGCCTTGCTCAAATGGGTGGTGATGTTTTAGCTACTAGTATTATTGATAGAATTACTTCCATCGAAAATTTAAAAAAATATTCCGGAATTGTATTTGCGGGAACAGACACCAAACGACAACTATCTGGAAATTTAGAAAATGGTGGGTGGAGCACATTAATTGAAAAATCTGATCTGAAAGTTATCAATACTGTTTCATTACCGACAATTTGGACTTTTGATCAAGATGTTGAAACACCTTACATCTTTACAAAATTCAAATAACTTGAAAAAAATAATTCCCATTGTTAATCCCACATTTTAAAATTTTTACACTTTTTCCTATTTCCGGAGTAACAGAAATCTTGGCCATTATTCTAACAGTATTTTCAAATTCCACCATGCAGAAATATTGGTCGTTTTGCCTAGAAAATTCTATAATTTTACCTTCAAAATCGCTTTCTTTTAGATGAACATTTCCAAAACAATGACTGCAGACTTCTGATGGGGGCCATACGATTTTTTTGCATTTGCCGCATTCTGGAATACAAAATTCCCCTTTAGATAATCTTGATTCAAAACTCATTTTTCCAATATCAATACTGTTGAAGATGTTGCAGCAGCTGACATGTTGTGAACCAGCCCTGCTTGTGGATTTTTTGTTTGCCTATTCCCCGCATTTGATTGAAGCTGTTGCGTGATTTCAATGGTCTGTGCAATTCCGGTAGCCCCTAAAGGATGCCCCGTTCCAATCAAACCCCCTCTCGGATTAATTTTAAAGTTATTTGTCTCGTGTAATTCTTTAAGCATGTGCATTCCTTGTCCGTCTTTTGAAAACCCTAGGGATTCTAGTGCCATAGGTTCACAAACAGAAAAGGCATCATGAACTTCTGCCACGTCTATGTTTTCGATACTTTTATCCGCCATCTTTAGTGCTGCTTGCCCTGCAAGTTTTGTAGATTCCATTGAACTAAACGAAATATTTTTTACAAATCCTGCGGATATTGTTTTTTGGCCAATCCCTGTAATCCATACGGGGTCTTCTGATAGTTTGTTAACTTTTTCTTCAGAACCCAAAATTATCGATGCACTGCCAGTGCAAGGCCTTGAACAATCTAGTAATCTTAGATCATCTGTCAATTTTTTAGAATTTAAGACGTCTTCAATTGAATATGTTTTGTTGGATAATGCATTTGGATTCTTTTTTGCTTGTTTGTGATTTTTAACGGACACAACAGCTAACTGCTCATCAGAAATCCCATATTTTCGCTTGTATGATTTTGCAAATATGGATGCCCAAAATATGGGATGTTTGTATTCTCCCCTGGAATTATCCCACTCCAGAATTTGACCTGGGCTATCATATCTTTCAGCCCCTGAAACCAATACCATGTCTGCCAAACCTGATGCTATGTAGGAATATGCTGAAACTATAGAATTTGTGCCTGAATTACATAGGCTTTCTATGGTGTGCGATGTATTGGGTTGAATTCCCGCCATTTCTGACAACACAGGGGAGAGGTATTTTGAATTGTTATTTGTAGACACTAAAACTGCATCAACGTCTTTTCTATTAATTTCAGGATTGCTTTTGAAAAGTTTTTTTGCTGAATTTAGTAACACTGTTTCAATTTTTTGATCATCTTTTGAAAATGGAGTTATCCCATGCCCAATTATTCCCACCCTGTTCATTCTATTCATCCAAAAATGTTTTCTTAAATAATTGGAAAGAGTCTAGCGTTTTCCCAATTGGGTTAAATTGTAAAATAGGTTGATCTATTCCGACATTGACAAAATTGTCTAGTTGTTTTTTACATTGGTCAGGTGTGCCACATATTGCAAGTGATTTTAACATGGCATCTGTAACTAATTTGTGGCTTGATTGGAATCCTGATTTTTTAAACTCTTCAAAAATGTTTTTTGTTTCAGACAAGTATCCGTTTTTTGCCAAAAATTTACGATATATTTCTCCAACTGAAACATAGAATGCAATCGTTTTTTTGGCTCTCTGAATCGCTTCTTCAGAATCTTCTGAAACACAAGTAATCAATTGACATGTTACATCTATTTTTTTCTTTGATTGCATTTTTGATATTGTTTCCTTCATTTCATTTAATGGCCTAAGATAGAAAATTACCCCGTCTCCAATACTCCAAGCTAAATTTATCATTTTTTTGTTAATTGCCGCAACATAAATAGGAATTTTATTTCTTTGTGGTTTTATTAACAATGTGAAATTATTTAATTTAAAAATATCTCCATCATAATTAACTTTTCTGCCTGATAGTGCAAGTCGAATAATTTCTACATATTCTTTCATTCTTTGAAGTGGTTTTTCAAATTTGTTGCCGTGAAATGATTCTACAATTGGAATACTGCTGGTCCCCAATCCTAAAATCAGTCTTCCATTGGATAGTGAATCTATCGTGGCGGCCCCCATTGCAATAGTCGATGGGCTTCTGGAATAGATGTTGATGATGGATGATCCTATTTTTTGGATTCTGGTTTTTGAAGACATTGCCCCTAACATCGAAAAGTTCTCCATTCCCCAGGTTTCAGGAACCCAAATGGCGTCAATTTTTGTCTTTGAAATAATTTCTGAGCATTGCAATACTTCGTTTATTGAGAGTAATGATCCCAGACTACACGCCACACGCATAAATTTTGCATGACTTTTGGATATTCTAGTGTATCTGTTTTAGCAATAGGTTAATTTTGATTGAGG
>CAJQMY010000037.1 GCA_905479565.1 uncultured Candidatus Nitrosopumilus sp. | reverse complement strand
ATCAGAAGAAGAGACTACACCATCAAGATTTCCTCGAATCCTATCCAGAGGGTAAATGTCAGTGTTGTAACCAGAGATTGCCATGTAGCCACCAAAAAGAATTATCGAAAGGATTCCAACTATTGCAAGTTTGTAAATATTGCTAGCTGTTTTTTCCTTCTTGGTAAGAGGTTTATCATTTGCAGATTTATTTTTTTTAAATCTAGTATGAGACAAACTCATGTAAGCAATATAGAAAAAACCAAGGGTTTGTAGTAAAATTATAGGTGCAAACACAGGATTATTCGAGAATATAGAAATAAAAATTCCTATAATTCCATAAACGCCAAAAAAGATTTCTAAGAGAGTGGTTTGGGTAAATGGTAAATTGTATGCCTTGTTTCTCCAATCATCATCTTTTGTAACAATGCCATATTTGGGAGTCCTGAGAAACTCATTTTTCTTGCCAAGTACCGCATCAAAAACTGCAACAGTATTGTTAACAGACATTCCTGCATTATACACCAATAATGCTGGAAGTAACTTTGCTTTTGATTTCCATGACCTGCCATACATGCCCTGGATAATGACGATGTATGCACCAGGTCCCATTGCAAGATAGGTAGCTATAGTCAATGCAGGTAGAACACTCACCACATAGAGATTCATTTGACCGGCTAGCAAAATTGGCAATGCCAAAAATTGTATCAACATCAAAGGATATACAATGTGACGAGTTAGTTGGATGAACGCTTGAATTTTTGCTTCAACAGATACTTTACGTTTTAGTGTGACATCAGAAAGTAATTTTACCGCACATTGAATAGATCCTTTTGCCCAACGAAACTGTTGTCTTTTAGCTGCATTCATTTGTGCAGGTAATTCTGCATCAACTACAATATCAGGTAAAAATACACATTTCCAGCCTTTCATTTGAGCCCTGTAACTTAAATCAAGATCTTCAACAAGAGTGGCAGTATGCCATCCACCTGCATCTTCAATGCAGTTCCGTCTCCAAATTCCAGCAGTACCGTTAAAATTCATAAATAAATGAGAATTGCTTTTTGCCTTTTGTTCTACAAGAAAATGAAAGTCAAGACTGAGTGCCTGCACTTGAGTAATAGTGGAATAATTTTCATTTACATGACCCCAGCGACATTGAACTAAACCAATTTTAGATGTAGAAAAGTGAGGTATTGCTCGTTTAAGAAACCATGTGGGAGGGATAAAATCTGCATCAAATATTGCGACAAGTTCAGTATCAGTTGTTTTCATTGCGTGTTTTAGTGCACCTGCCTTGTACCCTTTTCTTGTTCCACGTCTTACATGTTCAATTTGAAATCCTTGTATTTTGTAATCATTTACAACATCTCGAAGCAATTCAACAGTATCATCATCAGAGTCATCACACACCATAATTCGCATCTTATCTTTTGGATAATCTATATTGCAAACTGCATCTACGAGTCTTTTTGCCACGTATTTTTCATTGTAAATTGGCAGTTGGATTGTTACTGACGGAGTACCCCAATCAATGGTAGATGGAGTATTTTTTCTAGTTCTAGAAATGAACGCCAAATAATAAAAATTAACAGTATAAGCCGTGATAATTATAGCAGACAAAATAAACAGATCAAACACAAATGAGGTAAAAGGGTTTAATGCCATGTCCCAAATTCACAGAATTACTAATCGCTATTTATACTTGTAAGAAACTCAGATTATTTTTGTTCATAGATCTTAATTGCTTGCGGAGGACATACACCTTCACATGCAAGACAGAAAATGCAATCAGGCTCTTTTGACATTAACGGTTTTTGTTCGGATGCAGGATTTCCAGGAGTATCAAACCATTCGTACACACCAACAGGACATGCTTCAATGCATCCGCCATCTGCTACACAAATATCATAATCTACTGAAACAAACTCTCCCCAGACGCCCATGATACCGTTACTTGTGCCTCTTCTTCCCCAAGTTTTGATTGTGTGTTCAGTGGCTTCATATGCTGATGAAGGTTTCATTTTTGATTTGTAATCAACGTCAATTGGGCCAGGTTTTGCCCCATCTGGAATTTCAATCTCACTGTCATCTTCTTCTTCATCATCTTCTTTTGCCTCAACTGGTTTTGGTTTTGCACCAAGAACAATTTTTGCAAGAGGAGTTAGTTCTTCAAGTTTCTGAATGGCTGAAATTTCAGAAATTTTTTCAGTTTTTGCAAAATATGAAATCATTTTGTCAGCCAGGATAGTGTTTCGCAAAATTGTATCAATAACCATTTTAGCAAAATGGTCAGCCTTTTTCCTATAATCTTTAACCCAATTAGGGTCACCAAATTTTTCAATTGGAAAAATTTGATAAATGATATCTACAACTTCGCCAGTAACAATTTCGACGGTAACTGACAAATCAACTTCTTGATACCCTTTGGCATCAGGATCATCCATGTTTTGTTCTTTCCAACGATATGTTGCATAAATTCTATCAGCATACATATCCATTTCAAATGCCTTTTTGAGACCATCATGAACAGATTTTAGTTCAACTGGTTCTTCGAGTTTAATTGGTAAACGGTATAGTCCAAGTTTGAATCCATGTAAAGGATAAACACCACGTTTTGCAGTTGGGGCCTCCATTGACCATACTCGATCTTTTAGGAGTAAAGACATCAAAATCTAGTAGCATTATTTTAGATAAAAAGGTTATCAGTCATCATCAGGGCATGTGAGTTCTCGGAGCTTAGTGTACTTTTCCTCCATCGCTTCTGCATGAACCAGTATCTGGGATAGATCATAGGAATCCTTTGCAAAATACCAACGAATTGGGACCCAATGGCCAATTCCATCCATATCATGGATCATTCCTTTATCGGCCTTGACATTGATTTTTTCATCAATAGATGTTTCTTTAACTTCAAGACCACGTTTTGTCTTGTCCTCCATAATAATATCAGACTCGCCATCTTTGATAAAAAAGAAAGTACCTTTCTCAAGAACAGGAAGGTCTAAAAGCAATTTATTTTTCCACTGGATTTCCTATCATGTTTCCCCATTCAGTCCAGGAACCATCATAGTTTCTAACTTTTGGGTATCCAAGTAGATATTTCAATACAAACCAACTATGGGAAGAACGTTCGCCAATTCTACAGTAACAAATTACATCTTTGTCAGGAGTGATTCCTTTTGGTTCATAATTTTGTTTTAATTCTTCGACAGTTTTGAAAGTACCATCTACATCATTAACTGCAGTGGCCCAAGGTATATTGTTTGCATCAGGAATATGGCCGCCTCTTTGTGCATGCTCCATTGGATATTCTGGAGGTGCAGTAATTTGACCAGTAAATTCTGCAGGAGATCTTACATCTACCATTACAGTATCTTCTTTTCCTAAAGCTCTACTAACATCAAATAGATATGCGCGTAATCCTTCATCCGGAGGTTGTCCAACATAAGTTGCTGATGCTATTTGAGGTTCATCAGTAGTGTACTTTTTGTTTTCTAATTCCCATTTTTTTCTTCCACCGTTCATGATCTTTAGATTTTCATGACCATAAATTTTGAAAACCCAAAAAACAAATGCTGCAAACCAATTATTAAAGTCACCATAAAGAATAACTTCAGTATCTGCAGTGATTCCATTTTTAGCCATTAATATTTCAAATTCTTTTTTACTAATGATATCCCGTGTAACAGGATCATTAATGTCTCGTTTCCACCAAATTAAACTGGCACCATTAATGTGACCTTTTTCATATCCATTTACAGGATCATAATCAACTTCAACTAATTTTCTTTTTTCATTAGGAGGATTTTGTAATACCCATTCTGTATCAACTAAAACCTCAGGATGTGCATAACTCATGATTTATAGAAATTTGTTTTCATACTTATTTGTTTTTCTAAGTAATAACAAAAATATCATTTTTATGTAAATAGATTTCAGAAGAACTGCTTGAAATTACATAAAGTGGCAGTAGTTAGTAAGGTAGGTTCCAAAGATTCAGAACAGGCTGCAAAAGATGTCACAAGAAAGCTATTAGCAAAAAAATCAACAGTATTTACTATATCTCCAATTGAAGTCGAAGGCGCAAAACAAATGGACACATTGGAAGAATTAAAAAAAGAAAAACTGGATTTGGTAATCACCTTAGGTGGAGATGGAACAACACTTCGCGTATTTAGAAATTTAGAAAACGAGACTCCAATTCTTACAATTAACGTGGGAGGAAATAGAGGAATTCTAGCAGAAATTACAATTGAAGAAATTGATGATGCAATTGACCAAATTTTAAAAGATAAGTTCTTTTTAGATAAAAGAACCAGAGTAATTGCATCAAGCGGAGGAAAAGAATTTCCACCAGCATTAAACGAAATTTACATTACTAGAACAAACTTAACTAAAACTGCAGAAATTAAAATTAAATTTCAAGATGACATAGTCAAGCAGAAAATGGATGGAGTGATCATTGCCACCCCAAGTGGTTCTACAGGTCACTCTTTTTCATTAGGAGGTCCGATTTTACATGAAAGTTTAGATGTTTTAATCATAACGCCTGTTGCACCAGTATATCGATTAGCATCATTGATTGTGCCAGATGAAAAAATTGAAATTGCATGCTCTCATGATTGCAATATTGCAATGGATGCACAAGTCGTCAGAGCAGTTGGATATGAAGAATCAATTACCATTAGTAAATACAAAAAACCAGCAGTCTTTCTAAGACTAAAGAAAAGAGGACTAAGACAGATGAGCAAGCTTGGATTTTAAAATTTTAGATGCCAGTGCATTTTATGCAGGGGTTCCATTTAGATCATCAAAAGATTGTTACACAACATCATTGATTTATGAAGAAATTAAACACATAAAAAAAAGCCATGACGCCTTAGAAACTTTACTTGAAACTAAGAGATTAAAAATCAGAGAACCTAATTTAGAATCTACAAAAGATGCAATCAAATCATCAAAGGATACAGGAGATTTTCCTCAGTTATCAAAACAAGATATTTCCATTATTGCATTAGCTATTGAAATGAAGGGTCAAATAATTAGCGATGATTTTGCAATTTCAAATGTGGTCAAAAATCTAGGTTTGGAGATCATTCCCATCATGACTAAGGGAATTAAAGATATAGGGAAATGGATTCACTATTGCCCCGGGTGTAGAACCAATCATACAACAGGGAATGAATGTCCAATGTGCGGAACTTCATTGAAAAGAAAATTGCTTAAACAGAGCAGATGAAATTGGATAGTTAGAATTTAAAATTAGTTCAATCACACATCAAGAATCGTGTAAAGTTTTTTGATTTGATGCTTTTAGGAATTTACTTTTAGTATCCAGAGTTTTTTTGATTTTTTTTGCACGAGCCTCGCCTAAACCTTCAACTTTTGCCAATTCAGCAGTAGTGGCACTAAAAACTTTTAAAGGAGTTCCAAATTTTGTCAGCATTCTAACTGCAAATTTCTCCCCAATTCCAGGTAAACTGCAAAGAACTGAAAGCTGCTGTTTTTCTAAATTAGAAGATTTCTTTATCTTTTTTAGATATGGACCTTTAGGAGCATCTTTTCTAGAACACATTGAAACCAAAAGTTTGGCAGTATGAGCAGCACTAGGTGTTGGAATTACAGGAATTTTGAAATCAAGAACCACCGTAGATAGCGCACCATAAAAAATCAAAGGATTTTCGGTAATTACTTCAATTTCATCAACATTGCCTTCCATGAGAACAACAGGATGTTCAAAGTGTTCTTTTAATCGAGAGCATTGATCAAAAAGTCTACCATCAAAAACCGAAGCCATAAGATCATGAATACTTTTTCTTTCAACAATTGTTTCAGGAGCAACAATATAATCGCCAATCTGAAGTGTCTTCATTTCAATATTCACTCCAATTGATTTTAATAAATCTGGAATTCCACTTTTTCGCTCCCGTTCATCCACTATGATTCGAAGATTTTCTAAATTCACATCATTGCTAAGAAAGAATTGTTAATATCTTGTATGAAATTAAGCTGAAAAATTATTTTCTAGGGTTGTCCTCTGCGGATGGCGAGTTTGGAGGAGCGCCTGCAGAGCCACCTTTCATTTGTTCAGTGATTTTTGCTTCTTGTTCCTTTAGAGTTTCTTTAAGACGTGTTTCTTGTTTTTCAAGAACTGTTGCACGAGTTTTGGTAAGCTCAATTTTCTCTTCTAATTCATCAATCAATTCTTGTTTTTTTGATTTAATCAAAACAGTACCAGCTTGTTTAAACACGGCATCATCGTCAGCAACTTTTCGTAGTTCTTCAAGGGCTTTTCCTGTTTCTGCATTTTCAATTTCAAGATGTTGTTTTTGAGTCATCACCGATTGAAGACTCTGTTGTGATTGTTGCATTTTCATTACTTGTTCTTGAAGCCATGGTGGCATTTGTCCTGTTGACATAATTTACCAAAAAATTTGTTTCATTATATCTTTACCGATTCTATGGAATCATAACTTGCCTGAATTAATCGAAGTGTGGAATTCAAGTTTGCTCTAAGATGAGCTAATTGTTCAGTTCCAGCAACAATGGTAATTTTTTCATCAAAAGTTATTTGTGTTTTTACAGGGTTTTCAGGATAAAATTCATTATCTATATTTATAGAATCAAAAATCGCTTTTGTCTCATCTTTTGCATCAACAATAATTTTTGCACTAAAGTTTAATGTCATATGCAGTTCCGGCTACTTTGTAGCTGCATTTTTTACAAGACCAAATTCCAACTGCATCACGTCCAAAATTTTGTGAGCCACATTCAGGACAAGTTCTTTTTTCTTTTAAAGTATAATGTACTTTAGAATATTGTTTTCGAAGTTTGATTCCGTAACGAGCACCTAATCCTTTGAGTGCTTTTTTTGCTTTAGAATGCTTGACCATTTTATTGACTACCCTTTTGAGCTTCTTTTATTATTTCTCTTATTTTTGAGCCTACACGTACAGAAATTTCACCGCATTGATTAATTTCATCTTGTGTGAATCCATCGATGCCACCTTTTTGTAATGCACAAATATTTCCATCAGAATCACTAGTAATTGTAATACGAGCATCCATACTAGCCCATTCATCTCCATTTGGATCAACTATGATATGATTGCCAATTTTTCCCATAGTTACAGATACGGGAATTGTGGATATTGGCAAAGCAGTTTCTTCACCTTCAACAAGTGTTGGTTTGTCATCAACCCAATCCCATTTAGGGGTTTTTGATGTAAGTAAAGCAGCTGTTGCAGCATAAGAGCACGCATCAAAGAGATTTCCATCAAAATCAACAACAACATTATCAGCAAATACACCAATTACAGATTTGTCTTTTTCAATAACTAATTGAGAAACGTCAATCATATGACTTTCTCTAATTCCTCTATCAACAACTCTTGCTAATTCAATTACATATGGTTGTGGAGGTCCAGTTTCTACTGTTGGATGAGATAACGGTAAGAGTTCAGCGGTACAAATGAAAAGGCCACGATCACCAGTATCTGGAAAAGGCCTATCAGGTTGAATTTTTACTCCGCAAATTACTTCAGTATCACCAAGATAGACTCTTGCTGAGCCATTTGCTTTTGGGATTGCATTAATTTCAATTTTAATTTCACGTGGTTCATCAAGTGCACGTCCATCAACACGTTTTCCTTGTTCTAATAGTTCAAAAATTTGTGATTTCTTCAATTCATCAATAACAGAAACAGATGTCAATTTTAGTCCCCTCCATTTCCAAAGTACTTGTCTTTAAGTGCCTTCTTTTGTAGTTCATAAACAATTTTACAACCCTTTACTCCAACATCAACACATTTTTTGTACTCATCAGGAGTCAAAACTCCATCTAATTGTAATAATGTGATTTTATTAAGACTTGGCATGTAACCAATTGGCATATCTGCTTGACCTGCTTGATCTTCTTCATTGTTAACATCAAGAATTATAGTATCTGCAACTTTTCCTGATGCAACTGCCGCAACCATGTCTCGCATCGGAATTCCGGCATCAGCTAATGCAACAGATGCGGCAGTAAGTGCAGCACAACGAGTTCCACCATCAGCTTGCAATACCTCAATAAACACATCAACTGCAGTTCGAGGGAATTTTTCCAGCATTACTGCTGGTTCTAGTGCTTCTTTGATTACTTTGGATATTTCAATTTCTCTTCTTGAAGGTGCAGGATTTTTTCTCTCACCGACAGAAAATGGCTCCATATGATATCTAACTCTTAAAATTCCAGTATCAGTATTTGACATATGTTTTGGATGTACATCTCTTGGACCAAAAACTCCGACCAAAATTTTATTGTCACCAAATTCAATATAAGCAGAACCATCGGCATTTTTTAGTCCACCAGCTCTAATCATAATTCTTCGTGTCTCGTCTATTTTACGACCATCACAACGAACACCATTTTCATCCAATAAGACCATTGTTGCGTCTCGTCCGCCCATTAAGTTTCATCATCCTTTATTTCTAACATTTCTTTAATTTGGTCAGTCAAATTAACAACATGTGCTTTCTGATCGACCATTTCTATTGCTTTTTTAGCCTTTAATAATCCCTCTGTAGTCTCACAAGAAACTACAACCCAACCATTCTGACCAATTGTAACTGCAGCATTTGTAGCCATTTCAATCATCTGAATCATACTACCTCTCTTTCCAATTAAGCGTGGAACCTTGCTCGGTGAAATTTTAACCAAGTCACCAGAATCAATTTTACCCAAATCTCTATCAGAAATTGTTACCAGTGGATCTCTTGTTCTATCAAAATTAGCAATTCTTGCTGCCACTAGATCTCCTGTTTTTAGTTTAGTTGCAAGTTCATCAGAATGAGCAGAAAAATCTCGTCCAAAAACATCTTGTGCAGGCAAAAATCCAACATAACATGAATTGATATCTAACTCCCATGATAAGGAAGTGTGTGAATTTACTTTGCCAATAACAAGATCATCGATTTTTGGGATATATTTTCCAGTTAATGTGATTACTCTAACAGAATCCTCATAAATTTCAGAAATACCTATAGTTGTAGAAATAATCTTTTCACCTTCAAGGATTACGTTTTGTTCAGGTCTAAACGGACCAGTAGTTACAACATCGCCTGGAATAACATATTTTCTTTTATTATCCATCATTGAACTACCTCTACTGAAGCAGAACCCTTGGTTATAGAACCTAATCTATCTATCACATTTGGTCTTGCTGCAGCGGGTATTTCAAGTATTGCTTTTAACGAACCATTATTTTGCCATTCTTCAGATTGTAAAGAACCCACAGATTTTAGCACAGCATATGATTGAGATGCAAACTGTGCCGGAATTATAATTTCTAATTTCAGGCTTTCTGATTTTAGCGCAATTATGGAACGTAGTTGTTCTACAATATCTTTTATCTGTTCATCAACGCTTTTTTGAGGATCAACTGAAACTCTTCCATCTTTCATAGCCTGTTCAATTCTCAATGGAGGATGTGGCAAATGGGATTTAGGATCCACGTATGTTTTAGCAATATACGTGACAATCTGTTTTTTCTTGTCTTCTATCATTTTTCGTCTTTGATCAGTAGTAAGATTTAGATCACCTTTCTCAAGAATTATTTGGGCAATTTCAGTTGGGTCTTCAGTTTTGAATGCTTTTAGTAATTTCTCAGCAGAAGGTCTTGTGCCTTTTCCAGAATCAATGTAAATTTCATCAGATATCAAAACAGCAGAAATGTCTTTTTTCTTCCCCATTTTGTAATCAAGTGCAGGATCAGGTTTCACCATAATCTCAAACTTTTCTCCTTCAAAGGAATATCTTACTAATGTTACATCGACCATTTCTAAAGTAGATATGAGGATTTGCTATTTATCTGTACTAACATGGTAAGGACATCAATTGTTATTTTCATGGTTTCGACTATTATTTTGAATGATTAATTAATTCAAGAACTTGGGCAACAACATTTGTATGATCTAAGATTAACTCAGATGTAACCATTAACAAGTGTTTTTCATCAATTGTGAATGAAATCCTTTTGATTTCATCATATTCAGCCAAAGCATATTTTGCAGAATCAAGTTTATGCTCAATATTTTTTCGGGTTTACCATCTCTGAGATGCATAATGATGCATCATTTGAATATCCTCATCATTTAGAATTGGAGTGACATTTTCTCGAAAACATCCAGTAATTATTTTGCCAGTAGTGTCTTGAATTGCAACATAACGAATACCAAAATCAATGTTCAGAATATCAGAAAACAACTTGTCAAAATCCACAAATTAAATACATAAATTATGAACTTAAGCACATCTAAAGAAATTAAACAAAACCAAAAAACAGTGTTTCTATTATGCCTAAAACCAGCTAGATTTTTATGTGGATTTTGAAGATTTTGCTCATTGTCCTCATTAGATATTATTAGTAAAGATGATCAGAAAATATCTGTAAAGCTCAAAGGCATTCCATTACAGTATGCAAATGCACTTAGACGTGTATGCCTAAACGGAGTTCCAGTGTTTGCAATCGATACAGTAGATATCATCGAAAATTCTTCGGTATTACCAGATGAGGGTTTAGCCCACAGATTAGGACTTATTCCAATCACTACAGATTTGACTAGATTCAATGAACCATCAAAATGTGAATGTCAAAGTGAGACAGGATGTTCAAATTGTAAAGTAATGTTAGTTTTAGATTCAGGAGACTCAGATGTTACAAGATCTGTTCTCACTAATGAATTATCTTCAGAAGATGATTCAATTAAACCAGTTTCAGACAAAATTCCAATTGTTCAACTAGCACCAGGTCAAAGAATCAAAATTGAATGCTATGCTAAACTAGGACGTGGAACTGAACACGCAAAATGGAATTCTGCAAATATATCTACACTTACAGACACTGACAAAGAAGATATCAAAGTACTAACCGTTGAATCAACAGGAGCCCTAAAACCAGAGCAAATTATTGTTTCTGGAGTTGATGAGGTCAGCAATAGAATAGGTCAATTTAAAGAAATGATTGACCAAGTTGAAGCGTAATTAAACATAGACATTATATTTGGGTTTCAAACCGCATTATTCACATGACTAGTCAAGTAGTAATACATATGGCAAAAGATCTAAAGAAAGCATCTACAAAAAACGATGCAGTAATTTGGGAAAAATTAGCAGAATATGCATTAAAACCATCTATTGCAAGAAGAGATCTCAATTTGCATAGAATCGATCAATTAACCAAAGAAAACGATATTGTAGTATTCCCAGGCAAGGTTCTTGGAACAGGGAACATTTCGCACAAAATTACATTATTCTCATTTTCAATTTCAAATTCTGCAGCAACCAAAATTATTAAAAAAGGTGGAAAACTAATCACTTATTCAGATTTAATTGAACAAAACCCAACTGGAAAAGGAGTAGTACTACTTGGCTAATGGAAGAATCAACAGACCGGCTGGAAGAAATTCAAATACATCTAAACAAGAAATGATCGTTAGAACAGACAGACCGATTGTTGTAGATGCAACTAACCATATTGCCGGAAGACTATCATCAAATGTTGCAAAATTACTAATGCAGGGCAATAGAGTTTCAGTTGTAAATTGTGAAAAAATCATGATGAGTGGAACAAGAAGTAATCAAATTAAAGAACAAAGAGAATTTTTAGAAATTAACAGTATCATCAATTACAAACACGGTCCTGTACACTATAGAAGACCAGATACTTTAATGGCGAAAATGATTCGTCAAATGCTACCATATGATAGAAAACCGTCAGGCAAAGCAGCACATCAAAGACTTAGAACATACATTGGTTCTCCTAAAGAAATTAAATCACTAGAAAAAATTCAATTTGAAAAAGCATTAATTAGAAAAACCTCATCAAACTATACTGCACTTGGGGAATTATGCAGAATAATAGGGTGGACGGAATGACAACTCCAAAAACTGAAATTTATTTTGCAACAAGAAAAACAGCTAGTGCCCATGTTTACATTACTAAAGGAAAAGGTAAAGTTAGAATTAACAACGTTCCAGTAGAAATGATTCCACAAGAAACTGCTCGTGAAGTAATTCTAGCACCATTAGAAATTACAGGTGATTTAAGAAATAAAATCGATATTTCTGTTAGAGTTAGAGGTGGAGGTTTCATGGGTCAGGCAAGTGCAATCGCAACTGGGATTTCACGAGCATTGACAGGATGGACAAAATCTAAAAAAGAACCAAAAGATCATCCATTCCCAAAATCAACTAGAGAAGACCTTAGAAAACGAATCACTGATTTTGATAAATACCTAGTCAGTGGAGATGCCAGAAGAAAAGAACCAAAGAAATTTGGCGGACCTGGTGCAAGAAGAAGAAAGCAGAAATCATACCGTTAGACCGTGAAGGCTGTAATTCTTGCAGGCGACAAGGGAACCAGAGGCAAACCATATACCGAGTATTTTCCAAAAGCAATGACTCCAATCAATGGAAAACCAATGATAGACTACATTGTAAAATATCTAAAATCATTTAGTTTTGTAGATGAGGTGATAGTCATATCAGATTTTAACGGATTAGGTGGACAAATCAAAAATTATTATGGAAATCAAAAAAACATCACATTTGCTCAAGATTCACAAAATGGGACAGGGGTAGACCTATTACACATTGCAAACAAGCTCAAAAATGAATCAGAGTTTGTATTATGGTTTGTAGATAACTTGTGTGCAATAGATCTTGAAAAAATGAAAGAGATTTTCAAAGAGAAGAAAAGTTTAGCATGCATTGCAACTAGAACTAAAAGAAAAGAAGAGACAGGATTTGCCACAGTAGAAAATGGAATTATAAAAAAATTCAAAGAAAAACCAATAATGAAGTTACAGTTATCAGAATGTCTAGGAGTATACATGCTAGGGAAAGATATTATCAAAAAAATTAAATCAAAACAAAAACAAAATAAAATCAATCTATCATTTGATATTTTGCAGAAATTATCTAAAGAGGGGAAAATTAGTGCATTTGATATAGGTGAGAAAGAATGGATAGATGCAGAATCCCCAATGGTTTTAGAGAGAAACGAGAAAATAGTAAAGAAGATTATAAAACAGATGGGATTTTAGATTGTTTTTCAAAATCTAAAATTTTATTTTCATATTCAAAAGTAATCGCAATATCATCTAGTCCTTCTAAAAGAATTTTTTTCTGGTACGAATCAATCTCAAAGGACATTTTACTTGAAGAGGTTTTGATAATTTGATTTTTCAAATCTACTTCAATCATACCAGTTTCTTGAAGCAATTTTTCCACAATTTTTTGGTCTAAGATAATTGGTAAAACTCCATTTTTGAAGCAATTACTAAAGAAAATATCTGCAAAAGAAGGGGCAATGATTACTACAAATCCATAATCAAGTAAGGCCCAAACAGCATGTTCCCTACTAGATCCACAGCCAAAATTGTCTCCTGCCACGAGAATTTGTGAATTTTCATATTTTGGATTATTCAAGACAAAATCAGATTTTTTATTTTCTTGTTCATCATATCTCCAATTAAAGAATAGAAATTTTCCAAATCCAGATTTTTGAACTAGTTTTAAGAATTGTTTTGGAACAATTTGATCAGTATCCACATTCACTTTGTCAAGGGGAGTCACAATGCTAGTTATTTTTTTAAAAGAGTCCATCTTAATCCAAATCCAGCTCCCTCACATCTACAAAATGCCCGTGAATTGCAGCAGCTGCGGCCATTACTGGACTAACTAGATGAGTTCGTCCCCCCGTACCCTGTCTACCTTCAAAATTTCTATTTGATGTACTTGCACATCGCTCTCCAGGAGACAAAATATCAGGATTCATTCCAAGACACATACTACAACCAGCTTCCCTCCATTCAAAATTGGCATCAATGAAAATTTTGTCAAGCCCCATTTCTTCAGCTTGTTTTTTTACCATTTGAGAACCAGGAACCACCATCGCTTGAACATGTGAAGAAATTTTTTGTCCCTTGATTACCTTAGATGCTTCAATCAGATCTTCCAATCTAGCATTGGTGCATGAACCAATAAACACCCTGTCTATTTTGATATTTTCTATTAAAGTTCCAGGTTCCAGAGCCATGTATTCAAGTGCTTTCTCAGCTCCTCTCTTTTGATTTAAATCACCGTTAGAAAATTCATCAGGAGAAGGAATAGAATCAGTAACATTGCACGTCATGCCAGGATTCGTTCCCCAACTTACTTGAGGAGCAATATCATCAATGTGTAAAGTAAACTCTTTCTCGAACTTCGCATCACTGTCAGTTTTTAGATTGCCTTTCCAAGAATCAACTAAAGACTCATAGTTCTTCGGAGTGTATTCTCTATCTCGTAGATAATCAAAGGTTTTTTCATCAGGTGCTATCAATCCTGCACGAGCTCCTGCCTCAATAGACATGTTACAAATAGTCATTCGTTGCTCCATTGAAAGATCCGTGATTCCTTCACCGCGATATTCAATTACAGTGCCAGTTCCTCCACCAGTTCCAATATTTTTTATAATTGACAGAACAATATCTTTTGCAGTTACTGCATGAGGGTTTTTTCTTTTCCCTTCAACTCGGATTTCAAAAGACTTTGGTTTTTCTAGCCACATGGTTTGAGATGCTAAAACATGTTCCACATCACTAGTTCCAATGCCTAGAGCCAATGCTCCAAAAGCCCCATGTGTAGATGTATGACTATCCCCACACACAATTGTAGAGCCAGGCAGAGTAATTCCCAACTGAGGACCAATCACATGAACAATCCCTTGATTTGGACTATCAATGTCAAATAATTTAATTCCAAAATATTTACAGTTTTTTTCAAGAGTTTTGATTTGAACAGAAGATGTTTGGTCTAAAATTGGAAGGGATCTGTCAGTTGTTGAAACATTATGATCCATTGTGGCAATGGTAAGATCAGGACGTCTAACTTTTCTGTTATTCATACGCAAGCCTTCAAAAGCTTGCGGAGAAGTTACTTCGTGAACTAAATGTCGATCTATGTAAATTAACGATGGGTTGTTGGGTTTTTCAACAACAATATGAGATTCCCAGATTTTTTCAAAAAGAGTTTTTCCCATTTTAATCCTGGTCTGGTTTGTACTTGAAGAGTCCACCAGCAGCAATTATCTTTCCAATAATTTCTGAAAATGGTTTCATTTTGTATGTTTGATTTTTTGTGATATTTGTAATCTCATTTTTAGACACGTCGATTTCTATTTCATCGTTTTCTGAAATTCCATCATATGCATCCTGTTCTATTTCAATAGGTAACAAAAATGCTCCATCTACTGCATTTCTATAAAAAATTCTTGCAAAAGATAATGCAAGAACCGCTTTAATTCCAGAATGCGATAATGCTATTGGAGCATGCTCACGAGAAGATCCACATCCAAAATTTTTACCAGATAAAATAAAATCGCCTTCTTTTACTTTGGAATGAAAATCAGGATCTAATCCCTCCATTGCATGTGTTGCAAGTTCTGTATAATCATGAATTTTCAGATATGTACCAGGAATGATAACATCAGTATCAATATTGTCCCTAGCATATTTTATGATGTTACCTTTCATTACAAATCCCTCGGGTCAGTGATTTTACCAGTTACTGCAGAAGCTGCTGCCACCAGAGGGGATGCAAGATATGTTTGTGACTCCACATGGCCCATTCTACCAGGGAAATTTCTGTTTGTTGTACTGATACAAACTTCATCTTTGGCTAAAACTCCCATATGGGCTCCACAGCAAGCACCACAAGTGGGAGGTCCGACTGTAACTCCAGCATCTAAGAAAATTTTCAACAACCCATTCTCCATAGCTCTCTGATAAATTGAAATTGCAGCAGGTAAAATTTCTGTCCTAATCTTGACTTTTCTTCCCTTTAAAATTCTTGCAGCAGCCTCTAAATCTTCGTATTTTGCTCCAGTGCAAGAGCCAATGTATGATTTATCCAATTCAACTGAAGAGGCTTCCCTTACGACGCATGTGTTTTCAGGAGAAAATGGTTTTGCCACAGTGGGCTCCATCTCTGAACTTTCGTATTCAAAAACTTTAGCATATTCTGCATCTTCATCACCTTTGATTAAATTGAAATTGGTTGCTCCTCTCTGAGTGAGATAATCAACTACTTTTTGATCAGGTTCAACAATACCATTCTTTGCACCAGCCTCAGTAGTCATATTACATAATGTTAGTCTACTTTCCACAGACATTTCATCAACACCACTTCCACCAAACTGCATTGTTTGATATGCACCACCATCAGTTCCAATGTCTCCAACAATTTTTAGAATTAGATCTTTGGCCATGACATGGTCAGGTAATTTTCCATTTAGCTTAAAGTAATAAGTTTCAGGAACTTTGAACCAAATTTGTCCATTAAGTAAAACATATGCAATATCAGTATGTCCCAAACCACAAGCAAATGCACCCAATGCACCGGTGGTATTAGTGTGGGAATCTCCACCAACATAGATATCGCCGGGCATCACCATTGCTTCTTCATGAGATATAGTATGGCAAATTCCATACTGACCCATCCCATATTTGAAATGTTTTTCAATTCCATATTGTTTAGTAAATTTGGATAATTTTACAATATTTTCAGCAGACACCTTTTCAGCTGATGGAACAAAGTGATCTTCGGCCACCCAAACCTTGGATGAATCCCATAATTTGTCTACCGAAATTCCTTGTTTTTTTAATTTATCAAATACCTTAATGACTCCAGGTCCAGACACATCATGCATCATAACCTTGTCTACTTTAGCAAAAACCACATCATCTGGGGCAACGGAAGACTTTCCTGCACCACGAGCAAGAATCTTCTCTACAATATTCATAATCAAAAAAGCTTTTTCTACAGATTAAAAGCTTTTCAGATGTCCAAGCGTTAGATGTAAAAATACCAAATCCAATCCCTACATCCAAAAAACCCTCAAAAAAATCAATATCACCTTCTTTTTGGAGGATTATTCTCTTGAGCAGACCTCACATCGTACTACAAAAGAAAAGATTCATCGAAGAGATAATTATTAATGAAATTCATCGCCTCATCCACATTTTGACATGGTCTTCATCATTGCTTCTTTGGAATTATTTCCTTTCTACATATAATTACACCAAGCACAGCACCTGCAATTAAAATTCCAAATCAAACTAGTTTGTCCCAAAAATCAAGACCCTCAAGGTATTCATTTCCCAAAGTGCAATTCTCAACATATGCAAATCTCATACATTCAGAAATATCATTACCACTTGCCAACCAAGCCTTGTTGTATAGATAGATAGATGCAATACTGCCAGCAACTGTCGCTGTAAATGTACCTAATATTACAATTCCAATGATTATCAAAAGTCTAGTTTTCATCTCTTCTCAATTAACTCCAATAGTTCATCAGACAGACTGCCACACTGCTTCTCATACTGCTTTATCATATCCTGAGTACTTTGCTCATCAAATTTTCCATGAATCATATTTCCAACAATGTTTCTCAGTTCTCCTTGCTTGTTCATATCCGAGAAAAATATCCATTGTAATTCTTGATCAAAAGTATTCTCCATGAATTCTTGCTCTAACTGCTTTTGTTTTTCACGTAATCGTTGAGAGTAATCATGAAGGGGTTGGCGCCACGAGTCCAAAACAATATTGCAAAATTCCCCGTTTGAATAACTAGACATCACATCATCATAGTTGTACGTTGCATATCTATAATCAGTACCACCATCAAAACAATGTAAAAACAATGATTCCTTGTCAGTTATCTCATCAGTGCATGAACTCAGATGAAAATAGGTTGATGCACTCTGATTGTTGTTATTTATTGCAAATAATCCATAGTGGATATTGGATTAGTAGCTTCTTTCATCTTGTATTGATAATTCAAGGTTATGTAAGATATATTTTTTACAAATATTTTAAAATTTTCGGTTTGCGCGAGTTTTTGCATATGCAAAAG
This sequence comes from uncultured Candidatus Nitrosopumilus sp., assembly GCA_905479565.1. Lineage (GTDB taxonomy): Archaea > Thermoproteota > Nitrososphaeria > Nitrososphaerales > Nitrosopumilaceae > Nitrosopumilus. The sequence continues at coordinate 40,384 of CAJQMY010000037.1, read as the reverse complement.
TATTACGCGTTCAAAGTCACATACAGACGAAGACTCTAAATCAAATCGTTCTGCCCAATGAGTACTGTTTTGAAATGGAAATATCCTTCAAGCAATTCCACATGTACAATTTTCAGACCGATATAGTCTAAAGAAATCTCTTTTAGTTTTTCTTGCATCAGTCTTTTCGAATTCTCGAATCTCTACTCATCATCTGTCAATTGATGTTTTTTGGATAATTGATTCATTGCAACTAGATCATCAGAATATTTTTTAAGTGACATGGATTTTGGTACACCATTAGAGGTTTGGTAAATCAGAAATAATGTAGAGAATGCAGGCATAAGAAAAATAATCACGAGGTGACTGCACCTATGTTTTTTATATTTTGTATAAACTTAAGCATGTTAAAATTTCACAATAACCTGCTCCTTTAATCCATTTTCACTCTAGTAATGCTGCTCCTAACGCTTTTTGGTTTATAGTCATTGCAGGAGGACTCAGGTTTGATCAAAATAAACGATTTCAGGAATCATCCAAAAAATGCTAAAGGCACAAAGCCTTCTTGGTCGAATCTGAGGTATTATTTATCATCAATCATAATCCAAGACAATCTCAGTAATACTTCCCATGATTCATTATTTGTCATGTCACACTATTGTAAAATCATCTTATAACATTCATGGATCATTTGTTCAAATCAATGATCCATGACAAATACAATACATCATTTTCTATACTGAAATGAATAATTCACATCATCATACCTCAAAAATTCTAATTTTGATACACTTTTTTGTATCCACACATGTTCATTTTTTTCATGTCCGCAAACACATCTATTTCCAAAATCGTTCATTTTTTCCTCTTTTTTATTTTCATAATTACATATGCAAAAACAATGAACCCAGATAATGCAAATCCAGACCATCCAAATAGATTTGTGAAATCACCCAAAGATTCACCTGTTTGCAAAGATTGACGCGTGAATGTAGGATCATCTACTCGAAAAAGATGAGCGTCTTCAATGCATAAACCATCTTTAAGCACAGACCCTGCCTCACAAATATCAATTTTCTTCACTACACAAAATCTATTTTTTTCAAATGACGGTTCTGGACATGGAGGGGAATCTCTTGTGGAACACTGTACATGATCAATTACAAAAACACCAACATAACAAGAAGGAATCGAGAAATAATCCTCAGAAAAAGATTCTTGAGAAATTACAATACCAAAAACCAGCAATAAAATTAAAAAAATTGTTTTCATTTTCTATTCCCATCAAGTTTAGTCCAGGATTTTCTAAAAATATATACTCCAAGTAAAATGAATGCCACAGTCCAACCTATGTGGACAGGGAGTTAAATCCCCTTGTCACCCCTAAATTTTTGCTCCTATATAAGCAATAATTTTTTTTCCAAAAATAACAAAAAATAGAATTTCTTAAGTAAGATTTTGACCTATGTTGTGATACAATGCCAAACCAGTTTTCCCAGCTACTATGCATGGACACAATTCGAAATGCAAACAACAACCTGGAACCAGGTCAGAGAACAATGCTTGCATGCGAAAACAAACTTCCAAGATTAGCAATAAAATCAGCTCTTACGATAAGCAAGGATCACGACTATACTTTGTGGATTGAGCTATACGAACACAATCTTGCAGAAAAAATCATAGATATTTACAGTGATCCAGTAAAACGGAAAATTTTATTGCATATTGACAAACCAATTGCAAAAGACGAGCTACTGCTAAAATGTGAAGTATCATTGTCTTCAGCATATCACAAGTTCAATGAGCTGCTACGAGATGGATTCATTCTACCAGTTGGATATACAAAATCAGAAAAAAGGGCGAGAGTTTATGACAAAATAATTTCAAAAGCAGAGTTTAGTGTCTCAACCAAAGTCAGTCAGATAAGACTTCAGGTAAACTTGTCACGTTTACCCAAATCAAGGATAGGAGAGGCAGTTTATTCATGACTGCAATGGAAACTCTCCTTGCCACATCTTTTGAGAAAACATTTACAGGTTTTGTAAACGATGACGACATTACAAAAATCAAAGACAATCTATTCCAACAATATCAGATTACACTTGCATCATCACTAAAAGACTTTGAAAAGTTTGAGTGTGTCACAGAAAAATTCCTAGGTTAAGATGGTTCAACTAAAATAAAAAAAACACTAGAGGAGATTTGCCATCTAGAACCCCAATCAAAACACAAAATAGAAATTAAAGACGAGGCACTAAAAAATTCAATTTTAAATTCATATGATGATCCCCTCAAAAAACACATCTTAGATGCGGCATTTGATTACCCGTTAACTCTATGGGAAATTGCATCAAGGATGAAATATAACAGCTTAGAATTTTCTGAAAACATTTCATATTTAATATCCCACGGTTTACTGACCACAGAGGACTCAGAAGAGAACAAAAAATACTATTCTACAATTGATGATTTTTCAGTTAAGATAGACGAAAGTGAGTTTCATATGTATGTCACAATAAATGACATCTCAGAAGAAAATTCCTAGTTTCATTTCACGTATCTCCAAAATTATGATTCAAGATGTATTTGATAATCTCATAATAATTGTACGTAATACCTAAAGATGCAGGGGATGCCATGTTGCAAGGTATTCTTTATCATCCAGATGTAGAAAATACAGAATTTGCAATACATGCATTTTTGTGAATGGTGCTAATCATTAACAAAATGTAGGAGATGTAGCACCAACAGCATTGTTTGTCATTATGATTTGTGTAATCGGATACTTTTTGTCAGACGTGGAGACAAATGGAAAGACCTAATTTTAAAATCTGATCTAGATCTAAATTTTTAATTTTCCAGTATCAATACCATGTTTAACTATAGAAATCAATTCTTCAACAGAACAGTTTCTTAACGAATCAGGCAAAGATTCAGCTTCAAATGATTGAAAACCGCTTATTTTTTTTCTAATAAGCATCTTTACAATACTAGGAACATCTTCAGCGATTTTGGTGTTAATATGAGCTAAAATTTCATCTATTTTGTTTTGTTCCATTTCTAATCTCTAGCATACTCTAATTATTCACAACAATAAAAAAGAAAAGGAATATACAAAATATCATGCAGCTCACGGTTTTTACACTTTTAGCAAAAAGAATGAATAAAAAATTTGATGTTTTTGAAACATTGTTAAAAACATTAGAAAATAACAATGAGTCTTTAGAAGAAGGGGATGTTTTGGTAATATCTACAAAATACATTTCAAACTCACAAGAAAGAATTGTAGATTTAAAGAAAATCATTACATCAGAGAAAGGGAAAAAAATATCAAAAGAATATCAATTAAAACCAGAAATTGCAGAAATAATCATTAGAGAATCAGATAAAATTTTTGGAGGGATTGGAGGATTTGTGATTACTTCATCAGACAATATTATGGCACCAAATGCAGGAATCGATAAATCAAATACAAAAAAAGGGTTGGCCATATTATATCCAATAAACCCATATCTAACGGCAGAAGAAATTCGCAGAAAAATTTTCTTAAAATTCTTTATTCACGTAGGAGTGATTCTTGTAGACAGTAGACTAATGCCTGCAAGAATCGGCACATCAGGCATCGCAGTGTCTTGTGCAGGAATTGAACCAGTTTTAGATATAAGAGCAAAAAAAGATCTTGATGATAATCCATTAAAAGTTACATTTCAAGCAGTTGTAGATAATCTTGCGACAATTGCAAATCACAAAATGGGAGAAGGAGCAGAATCAAAACCATTTGCAATAGTTAGAAATTCAGAAGCTACTCTTACGGATAGAAAAATCAACCCATCAGAGATGGCAATTTCTCCCGATCAATGTGTTTACGTTAGAGGTTTGTCGAATCCTCCAAAATTCTAACCTAGAATCTGGTTCTGCTTTAAATATAGGAATTCGGTGTAAAACTCAATGGAATATCTCACTACATATCCCAAAACAGTGTCATTCTTTGATGGAATCAAACATAAGATTGATGTTGATAGTAAAGATGGTGTAGAGCAACTTCATATCGTAGTTAAGAAAAGTTTTGAAGAATTAACGAAAATTTTTACAAATGAAGGTTTTACTAAAGTTAAACTAGAACACAAACAACCGGATCAAATTGGAAGCGGCCTAAATTTAAAATTAAAAAAACCTTGGGAAATGCATGTGAGAATGGTTGATTTGAAAAAAGGGTTAATCGGCATTCATGCAGAAGTAGAAGTTTCAAGGGACTATCTACAACATTTGTTTTCTCAGAGAACACCAGTAGTTTATGAAATAGAAGAAATTTTAAAAAAATATCAAGTAGATTATAATATTTGGCATGATAAAATTAAAAAAAATGTACATGCCATAGTTGATAATTATAAAGTAAAACTGGCAACACCTAGCATCCCAGTTTTTGCATGGAAACCAATGCTGTTTGTAATTGGCACTATAGCAGCATTTTACGGTTGGAAATATTTTAACACGATCTGGTAGATCATACACCGAGAGTTTCAGCCTTACTTAACTCTAGAAAGACCTTATCTCCAACTGAAAGACCTATCTCTTTGTACTCATGCATTTCGAGTTTCAATTGAGTAACACCGGATTGTATGCCAGATCCGCCCATACCAGACATCATCTTGTTCAAGTCTTTCATCATGTCATTCATATTTGAAAATCCCATTACCTTTGGCGTTCCAAAAGCAGGAGGTTGGGTTTGTGTCCCTTCCTTTAGATCCTTAAGGGAGGACAATGAAACTACAACATAAGGTGCCCCGTCAGGTGCTGAATCAATGCTTTTTACTACAAATTCTTTCTTCATATCTAAAATTGTATCTGATTCAATATAATTTTAATTTTAAGGTCAATTTGCACTAGATTAAGTAAATTTGAAGATTTAATTACAATTTTTAGAGTTTTAAATCATTGTCAGAAAATGTGAAAACAACATTACGATATTATGGAATTTCACCATGGGAGATTGAGGTTCTATACGGATATCTAAATGCCCGCTTCACCATAATTCAAGATGAAATAGAGGCTGATGATGAAAATTTTGTCAGTTCTTTAGATATTGATATTCCACTTCAATTTAATGAAGAATTTTTCCAATGGTTTGATTTCAAACGTTGGGAACAAATCAAAGCTGTGTTTAGGGAAATGAAGAGACGGAGAGGCAGTGGAAATGCTTTAAAAATTGTAATCAATTTTTCTGGAAAACCAAAAATAGTTTTTAGAATAGATATTGAAAACAAACAATGGTTTGATAATGCGTTAGAAAAAATCGATTTTGTATTAGAACTGTTGCCATATCATCTAGATCCAAAAAAGATTCCATCTGATATTTCTAAAATAACATACAAATTTAATTCAGAGACAATTAGATGGCGTCCAGCTACAGCCTCATCTAAAAATAAAAAGTATACATTCACAGGAGATACTTGGAACGAAATTACTTGAGATCTTTTTGCAAAGGCTCTAACAACCCATGTAATTCTTCATACTTTGATTCCAAAAAATTTAATGCATCAACAAGTTTTTTAGATTTTCCATATTTGTAACGAATTAGTTCTCTATGATGCCAAAACGTTTGATTCTCATCAACAGACAAGGTAGTAAAATAATCAGTACCCTTCAAAAAATCAGGAAGTTTCACATCATGAGGGAATAGAATGTCTACAATAAACCATTCATCGCCATCCGGATAATCAGAACCAGTCTCCACGTCAAAAAATACATGTAGTAAATCAGACTGCATAAGACCATCATCACTAATAGAGGGATGTTTAACAGATGATTTCTTAAAATCTAGATTTACTAATTGAGGTTCAAAAAAACCCCTAATGATAGATTTTCGAAATATTTTGTTTGCTTCATTAATATTCAAATGTAAAATATTATTCTATGAAACTTGCCTATAACTTCTTAGGTTCAAGTCAACAATTTAGACTTCTAAAGAATCCAATATTTTTGAAATATCAGTATTAGAATAACCATTTTTTGAAATATTTTGTTTTGCAGGAGGATTTTCCAAATAATTTGGAATTTTATCTTGTAATCTTACAGTGTATGGAGTAGTGTTTTCATTTTTATAAAATACTCCAGTGGGTATTTTATTTCCCCATTCAAGGGATTTAATCAAAGCCTGAGATAGTTTTTCGTTAACTTCAACTTCAGAATCATAATGGACTATTGGCTCATACCCAGTTTCTTCTAGTTTGTAAATTCTAGAATGTCTTTTTTGAGCCTCGTCCATTAAATCAGCACCGGCATACCAATCTCGAGTGTTAAGATCATTGTAAGTTGGACATGGTTGCAATACATCAAGAAATGAAAGACCTTTGTGATTTACAGCTTGGACTATCAAATCTTTGAGATGCCTAACATCATAGGAATAACCACGAGCTACAAATGTAAAACCACTGGCAATTGCCAACCCAATTGGATTAACATTAGAATTTGTATTTGGAGAAGGTAATGATTTTGTTTTTTCCCCTAGTTTCAAAGTAGGAGATGCCTGACCTTTTGTCAAGCCATAAACCCCATTATCAAAAATAATGTATGTCATGTTTACATTTCGTCTGCCAGCAGCTACAAAATGACCAGCACCAATTCCTAAACCATCACCATCTCCCCCTACAGCAACTACAGTCATTTCAGGATTTGCAATCTTTGCACCTTGGGCAAACGTCAAAACTCTACCATGTAATGTGTGAACACCATATGTGTTAATGTAATGGGATGTTTTCCCAGAACACCCAATTCCTGAAAATATGGCAGTCTTGTCTCGTGGGACACCCATATCAGCTAGTGCCATCTGTATAGCATTAACGATACCAAAATCCCCACATCCAGGACACCAGTCATTGTGAACATCGGTTTTAAATTCAGTAGGTTTAAGCGCCATGCATTAGAACCTCTCTTTTTTCTGCTTTGTTTTGAACAATTTTTTTAAGTGCATCATAAACTTCCGTACTAGTCATTGCACGTCCAGAGTATTTTAAGATAAAATAGTCGATATTACGTCCAACATTTTGTTTGAATAATTTTCCTAGCTGAGCAGAGTGATTTGCCTCTACATCAATTATTATTTTAGTGTCTTTAAGTAAAGATGAAACATATTCTGCTGGAAATGGATGCATCAGTTTTAGTTGAAGCAATCCTATTGAAATTCCTTCTTTTTTTAGCATGTCTATTGCATCTTTAACTGGACCAATTGTAGAACCCCAAGAAATTATTGTATAATCTTCAATCCCATATGATACTGCTTGTTCTTCATTTGGAATGCGTTTTAAAATTAAATCCAATCTAGACATTCTCTTATCCATCATATTTACACGTGAAATTGGATCTTCTGTGATATGGCCTGTTTCATCTGATTCATCTCCAGTATTCCAAAAAATTCCATTATCCATCCCAAGTCTTGAGCGAGGGGAAATACCATCTTCAGTGAATTCAAATCTTCTGTAACCATCCTCAACTTTATCCAGTAATAGACCCCTATCAATTGAAATTTTTTCAGTGTCAAATCTTTTGCAAGTAATAACAGAACTCGCATGGAATTTATCCATCATATGAATTACTGGAACTTGAAAAATATCAGCATAGTTAAAACAATTACCAGTATCATAGAAACTCTCCTCAATTTCTCCTGATGCATAAACAATCTTTGGAAAATCACCGTGTCCGGCAAATACTGTAAATAGTAAATCATCTTGTCCATGTCTTGTTGGCAATCCAGTTGACGGGCCACTCCTCTGGTATGTAGTAATTACTATAGGAACTTCATTCATTCCAGCCCAACCTAGCATTTCAGTCATTAATGCAAATCCAGGTCCCGATGTACAAGTAGCAGAACGGGTTCCAGTTAAAGCACCACCAATAGTCATCCCTATTGCACAAATTTCATCTTCAGTTTGAATTACTGCAGTAGAGCCGGGCCTATCACCAATGATTTCTAAAATTTCATTTGATTCCAAGTATACTGATTCATCAGAAGCTGGCGTAATTGGATAGTATGGTTGGAATCTACATCCGCATACCATCTTTCCTAACGCTGTTCCCTGAAATCCTTGAACAAGTAACGTTCCTGGTTCTTTTTGTGTTCCAAGTAAGGTGTAAGCAAAGTTTTCAAATTTTGCTGTAGCGAAATTATAAGAGTATGTTGCAGTTTGTTGATTGATTTTTGCAACTTCAGGTTTTTTTGAAAACATTGATCCAATTATTTTTTGCAAAGAATCAGGAGGCATTTTTACAAGACCCAAAGATAATGATACTCCAATTACATTGTACATTCGAATTAATCCCTTTAGACGTGGGTTTTCAGCTTCCTCAGATAAGGTCAAAAGAATTGATTTGAAAGATACAGGATATAGTAAAACGCCTTTTTCTTTTGCAATCTCTAAAACTCCTGCAACAGTAAACAATTTATTTTTTGACTCTAGTTCTTTGTGCAGTCTTTCTTTAAATGGTGCATCAAGAGTGTGAACTGCATCAGTTTTAGTTTCTGTAATATCTGAATCATATATTATTCCGCCACCAGAAACTACTTCATCATAATGACGGAAAATAGTTTCAGCATCAAAAGACGCCATTAAATTTACATCATCGACATTTGAATGAATTTTTTTATCAGCAATTCTTACTGTAAAATAACTGTGTTCACCTTTGATATTTGAATAAAATTCTCTCTTTCCAAAAATTTGATAACCCATTTCAGCACAGACACGAGAGAAAATATTGGCACCAGATTCAACCCCACTTCCTTGAGGACCTCCAATCAGCCACGTGAAATCAACTGAACTCACAGATATTCACTCATTTCCTGAATTTTAATAGTAAGATGGTTCATTTCTACTAACCTCCGGTGGCTGCATCAAACAATGCACATTCACATTTATCACGTTCACCACAATAAGGACATACACAAACACATTTTTCAATCGAATTTCCACATTCTACACAAATAGCAAATTCTTCCTCTTCAACCTCAGAAGTCATTAACAAAATTACAAAGAAATCGTATAAATGGTTTAAGATGAATATCAAGACTGATGAAAAAAAAAGTTTTTCTCACAAGAACTTTACATGACTTTGCACTAAAAGAGTTAAGAAAAAAATATCAAATTGAAATTCATTCAGGCCAAATTCCTATTCCACAAACTAAATTACGATCAAAGATTAAAGATATCGACGGATTAATTTGCTTTCCATATGATACCATTAGTAAAGAGATTATCGAGGAAGGAAAAAATCTTAAAGTCATTAGTACGTATAGTGTAGGTTTTGATCATATAGATACGGAATACTCAAAAAAAAAGAAAATCCGTGTCGGTTACACTCCAGAAGTTTTAACAGATGCAACAGCAGATATGGCTTTTTCATTACTGTTGGATATTGCAAGACGAGTCACTGAAGGAGACAGAATAATCAGAGATGCAAAATGGAAAAAAATTTACGGTGCATTTGATTATGTTGGAATAGATCTTCAAGGAAAAACAATTGGAATTTTAGGTCTAGGTAGAATTGGCAGTACACTTGCTAAAAGAGCAAAGGCATTTGACATGAAAATCATATATCATAATAGAAAACACGTTACAAAATCTAAAGAGAAATCACTGAATGCAAAATATGTGTCATTTGAAAAACTAGTCACTGAAAGTGATTTTATTTCAATACATGTACCTCACACAAAAGAAACAGATAGATTATTTAACATGAAAATTTTTAAAAAAATGAAAAAATCATCATTTTTGATCAACACATCAAGAGGAAAAGTAGTGAAAGAGGAAGATCTTGCCATTGCATTAAAGAAAAGAATCATTTCAGGTGCAGGCTTGGATGTTTTTGAAAAAGAACCAGTTAAAAAAAATCATCCACTAGTAAAATTACAAAACATTGTACTTACCCCACACATAGGAAGCTCAACAAAAGAGACAAGAATCAAAATGGCTGAAATTACTGTAAAGAATTTAAATTTAGGAATAAATGGGAAAAAACCAACGTATTCAGTAGGATATTGATTTTCACGCATGGATTAGAACCCAGTTAAATGTGCAGTTTTTATATCGAATTACAATCTAAAAATAGATTGAAAAAATTTAAACATACAAATGAAGAATTAGAATTAGCTAAACTACAATCTGAAAAAGAAAAGAAAGAAAAAGAGTCTGAAGAATAAGACTTTTTTGTTTGTCTTTTTCAGACAAGTTTTTTTTAAAAATTAATTTTAGAAGTAAATTTTTGATTTAGTTGATCATAGAGTTTTTTTCTTTCAACGACTAATTGTTTTGAATCATCATACATTTTTGTAAAAAATGCTGTAATAATACGATCACTGCTTTCATCAAAGAATCTAACACTGAAACTAATTTTCTCAGGTTTTTGCTCTTGAATAAATTCTACGAATTTGATCAATTCGGAGTTAAGATGCATATGAGCTGGTCCATCATTATCACCAATTGTAATCCATTTATCTTTCTGTCGAATACTAAGAGAATTACTTCGAATCTCACTTGTAGCACCATTGTTTTTTATGATAAGTAAAATATCATTAATTTTTATCAAATCAGATAGTAATTCTAAAAGCAACAATAACTCTTTAAAACGAAATTATTTCAATTTTTGGAACGATTCATGTCAATTTGGACAAAATCATCGGCATCACCATGAACACAATCTGTTCCTATTGCTTTAACTGGTGAAAAACTAATTTTCCCGTCATGCATTTTACCCTCATTTTGTAAAATGCCTATTTTACCTGATACAATATGCTTGTGTTTTTGACAAGTTACTCCTACCATATATTCATCAGACTCAGAAATTATTGATACGATGAACTGAGGAGGATTAACACATTGTTTTCCTTCTTCCATTACTGAACATTTATCAGGTAACACCGTTTGATTTAGAATTTTATTGGATATTAATCTTGATTGCCAGAGATTTAATTTATTATCAACTTAATCAAATTAAGATTGAAAGTAATTGACACATAGTTTTGACGTTATCGTTATTGGAGGAGGGATTCTTGGAACTTCAATATCATATTTTTTGTCATTCCTAAATAAATCAAAAAAAATAGCAGTTATTGAACAAGCTCATAATGTTGCTTTTCATACAAGCGGAAGAAATACAGGTAAAGTTCATGCACCATATCTATACAATCCAGAAAAAAAAAAATTATTTGCAAAATCATCTTTTCGCGGTTATGAAATGTGGGAAACATATGCAAAATTAAAAAAATTGCCATTTAAAAAAGATGGAGTTATTGAAGTTGCTTTAGATGAAAAAGGGATCAATGTTCTTGAAAAATATCTCAGGTGGGGAAAACAAAACGGTTTGGAAGATAATAGCATTGAATTATTTAACAAAGAAGAAATGAAAAAGATAGAACCAGAAATTAAATGTGAATCTGCGTTATGTGTTTACAAAGATGCATCTACAGATTATTCTTTACTTACAAATTCAATAATGAAAGACAGTAAAGAAAGCGGTACAACATTTTTGTTAGATACAAGAGTTACAAAGATAGAAAAAGAAAAAGATAGATGGACAATTACATTAAATGATGACCATAAAATTTATGCAAAATTTTTAATCAACGCTGCAGGAGGAGAATCTGTAGATATCGCACATGATGTAGGAGTCGCAAAAAAAGTCACGGATGTGCATTTTAGAGGAGAATATTGGAAAACTCCTAAGGAATACAACAATCTTACAAAATCTAGTGTATATTCTGTTCCTGAATTTCCAGAATATCCATTCTTAGATCCACATTGGATTCTCAGAGTAGATGGCAGTTGTGAAATTGGACCAAATGCAGTACCAGTTTTTAGTCCGTACGGATATGATAAAATAGAAAACATCAAAGAATTCATTCCAAAAATGTTAGAGATGCTAGGCTCCGGTGCAAGGAAGGCAATTTTTGATAAACAATTTCAAGAACTCGTAATGAATGAAATACAATCATCCATGTCAAAAACTACAATGGTTAATAGAGTAAAAAAATTCTTGCCAAAAATAGAGGCAGACAAAATAACTGAAAAAGGCACGGCAGGAATAAGATCATCAATCATTGATGAGAATGGAAAATTTGTGCCAGATGTAATTCAAATTGATGATGAAGCATCATTTCATATTTTAAACTATAATTCCCCAGGTGCTACAGGAGCTTTGCCATTTGCTGCACACATTGTAAATCATCTAAACGAGAAAGGACTCTTCAGATGTGAAGACCTTCAGGCACAATGTGGCCCATGGAAATTCAATGAAATTATAGAAAAAATCAAGTAAATTGTAAAGCATTGAATTAATGAATATTATTTTATTTTATATCTAAGAATTGCCAAAACAGAATTATCAACATCTAATTTTTTGATTATATTTGGAGAAACTGCAAATTCTATTTTGGAGGATGTATTTTTTGCAATTTCAAGCATCTTGATTATTTTTTTGAATTGAGAATTTGTGTGATAATTGGCAGACACAATTAAGGTATCTACAGCACCCATTTCCAGTGCCTTGTAAATTACATTATTTCTTTTAGCAGTCAAACCGTCTTTGAATAATTTTTCATATTTTTCAAGCAATTCAATGACATGTTTTCTCCTATGTTGGTATAGATGATGGATGATTTTCTCATAGATTTCTTTAGATGGTGTTGAAAAAGACAGATTTTCTACAAATCTACATTTTTTCATCAATTCTGAATCAAGTTCACCGTAAAATTCTGTTTTTGCAGGACCAGAACCACCCAACAAAAGTAATTCTGAATTAGAATCCATCGTTTTTATTTTATTTGCAACTTTCTTAAAGAAAACATGAATTTTTGTTTGTCGTGCTCTCAAAAAGCGCCCCTGGCTTTGTCCTCCTTTTCTATGTCTACCCTGTAAATCAATTTTGAATTTTGCTTCTTGTAATATTTGACTACCATGAAATTTTTGTATTCTTGCAGTTTTTTGATCAAGTGTTACCAACAAAACATTATAATTAGTTTTTAAAACATCATTGAATGGTTTAATGTATGGTTTTTTACTTACCATGTAGATGTAAGGAAGTTTTTTTGAAGTTCCGACTTCTTTAATTATTATTTTGCCATTTTTTATCCAACCAAAAATACAAAGAGTGCGTACAAATTTTCCAACGGATGAAGCGTCATTTTTTAGATCTAAAATTCTTTTTTGAATTTTTAGTGTTATTTTTTCAAAAGTTTCATTTCGCTTATTTTCTTGCAATAGCAAAATAGTTTGATCTCCTTTGCCATATGGATAATATACAGATACACATGGAGAATTAACCTGTTTTATCTCATAAAGAAATTGATTCAAAGACAACCATTCAGAGGAGGAAATCTCAGAAGATTCTAAATCACGTTTCATGAATTTTAGTTTGTTTCTATCGTAAAAAAACCAATGCTTTTACAGAAACTAATTCTTGCCTAAAATTAAACAGTTGTCAAGGTATCTTTTTAGATAGTGCGGCTTTGAGGTATAGTTCTGCATTATCTGGAACCATAACAATGGATTCAAAATCAAAATTTTTGCAATAATCCTTATTCCGTCATTAATAATTTTATTCCTATCATCTATCGACAAATTCTTTTTATCATAATACAAAAATGAAGCATCTATAGCCAGGTCAGAGAGTTCAACTAGCAATTTTTTTGCTCTTACTGCTTTATCGACCTCATTTTCTGTTAAGGCTCTATCAATTAATAAACCAATATTATCACCAACTATACTTTTTGCTGTTTTTTGAAATTTGCTGGATTTTATCTCAGCAGTGAGATCTGAGACAGCTTTGTCTCTTGCTTCTTTTTTATATTTCTCCAATGCTTCTTTTAATGATGTCTTTCCATCAAAAGTAAAATTTCCCGTTCCCCAAGCTGCAAGTAATTCTTTATTTTCATAAACCTTATCAAAAAGTAATCTGCCTTGTGTTTTCACGACAGATTGAGCAGCATCAATAACATATTCTTCTGCTTCTTTACTTATTTGCAATCCTTTACTTCTTAGATAGTTTATTCCAAGAGCAAGAGCGCCTCCAACAACAGGTGCCACAGTAGTTAGAATCTGTTCAACAGTATCTTGAAAAAACCGACTCCAATCTTTCGGTTCTATTTCAGATGTTTCAATAGTTTGAGCATAGATAGTTGTAGACATGTTAAAAACACCAAAAGAAATCAGCAAAATAGATGCAAATAAAATGATTCTATATCGAGTTTTTTCTTTTAACAATTCAAAATCCCCTACACAATCACAGAGTCAAGAAAAAGATATTGCATCCATAGTGATTAAAATGACATAATATTAATATAATCTGCTTATGATATGAGTCTAATAATTTTAGTATCTATTATTTTGAACATTTAACAAATGATTCCATAATATTTATGAACCGTAAAAGCATGTAGTCACAAAAATACAGTAAAAAAGCAATGTCCAATACAGAAAAATAAATTAACGTACAAATTCGAGAAATGAGATCAATTATAACATTAAAGTAAAAAAAGTTGCAAAAATACACAATTATAAAAAATACAAACTTCCAAGACAAGCAAAAATGGAAAAAGATTCAGAACAAGGTATTGTTTAAACAAAAAAACATTTAGCGGAATACACAAAATTAAAACAAAAATATGAACAAAATAAACTAATTTAATTAGAAATTGTTGATTCTATTTTTTAAAACAAACATAAAATATTCAAATATACACCACAAAAAAATAGATGCTATCTTATGAAGAAGATTTTAGCGAATTATTAAACTGTGAAAGCATCTTGGAATAAGATTCCACCATAGTGTGAAAATATCCATCAAATGTCTTTATTGTAAATATTCTCATCTTGACGTATTCATCCAAGAATTTTGTTCCCATTTCTACTCCATCAAGATAGTTTTCTTTTACAATTCTAGAATGTTCTCTCACCTGTCTAAGAATGCCTTAATCGATATTTATCTGATCAAAGAACTCCTTTTCTGCAATATAGCAGGTGCCGAAAAGATCATCAAATCCGTGAAGGTACTCAGTGTACAAATTTGAATAATTCTGAATATGTGACGGAACTTTTGATTCAAGTTTTCTGATTATTTCAGATGTGTCCTCTTTCATGAGATCACATATTGAAAATGCATTTTCATCTTTGAGGGTTTTACTCTTGTTATCTTTTTCCATGATCAATGTATGATTTTTTTAATGTTAAGTGAATCTCCAAATTCATTACCGTCCTTTACATCGGATATCAATTTGAGAGTTGCGATAAATATCATATTGTCCACAAATACATACAAATAAAAATTTAGAGAAGATATCGAATTGGTCATGCTTCCCTTGGTATTAACTACATTTATCTTGATTAAAAGCGCCGGGAGGGAGATTTGAACTCCCGTTCCCTTGCGAGAACGCGCTTTATGGTTAATTATTTCCAGGCGCGCGCCCTACCAGGCTAGGCGACCCCGGCACTAGTCTTGCGACATTGATGTTCTGTAAAATGTAATTATAAATTATGTTACTAAGAAATTATTTCCAAATCGCAATAGTTGTCGATTTTTCTACATTATTTTCTTCATCATTCATTCCTTTGGCAGATATTTTATAGAGTCCTTCCAAAACTGTATCGCCATCATTCTTTATTTGATTCCATGAAAAAGAAATTTCATCACCAGGTTCTAAATTCGATATTACCTGTGCAGACACAGGAGTATACATCAGTATTCCAGACAAGCCGGTAATTCGAAGACCATATGATGCATCAGAAAATGTTAATGGAACAGTTCCAGAATTTACAATCCTAATGATTACTTCTTCACCTTTTTTAAAATCAGATTTTTCAGTAACTACAGAAATTGAAGATCCTTCAACAAAAACTAACTGACTAGTGTTTTTAACATCCATGAGATATATCCCAAAAGTAAGACCTGCAACCACACCAATTCCAATAAAGAATACAAGACTTTTTGCTAACAATTATTTTAAAATAATTTCTTTATTTTTTAATCCTTTGGAGGAGTTGGTTTCGTTCTCCATTTTTTAGGATATGTTTTAGGAGCCATAATGATTCTTTTTGTTTCAAACGCATATCCTTTTGCAGCATCTTGAATTTCTTCATCAGACATTGTAGCCTCAGCTAATGCTACAGCCTCTCCTTTTTGTGTATAAACTCCAACAATATCACCATTTTTCAGATTTTGTGAAATCTTTAAAATTCCAGGAATTGCAAGTTGTGCTCCATGACACATTGCATCAACTGCAGAGTCTCGAATGACTACAGATTTTAGTTCACTAAGGGCATATTCGACTGGTTTAATCATTTTCAAGAGTTTACTATCATCTTTTGTTTCTTCCCACAATGCAAACGCATTTGCAAGTTCATGCAAGGTTACTAAACCATCACGTTCGTAAAATTGGTCAACTCTAGTTCGTCTAAGCTCAACCATGGTTGCACCAGGTCCCAAAATTTCTCCAATATCATAATAAAGTTTTCTAATGTAAGTTCCAGACTCACATAAAATTCTAGTTAATAGTAATCTCTCTTTTTGTTCAATTATTTCAAATTCATAAATGGTTCTTGTTCTTGTTTGTCTTAACACAGCAGAACGCTGTGGAGGTTTTTGAAAGATTTCCCCTCTAAACATTCCAACAATTTTATTTAATTTTTCTTTAGATGGAAGAGAATGTATCCTTCCCAGAGCATGGTATTCTTTTGGACCATAAAGTAAAACACCCAATGCTTTAGTTGCTTCACCTAAACCCAAAGGTAAAACTCCAGAAACTTGAGGATCTAGTGTACCACTATGACCAATTTTTGGAAGTTTTAAAAGACGTTTTGTCCATGCAACAGTCTCATGACTTGTAGGGCCAGGAGGTTTATCTAAAAGAATAATTCCATAATTTAGCAATTGCTCAATTGTTCTTTTATCATAATATGTTCCATATGCATCATCAGTGATGTCCTGATCAATTTCAACTAAATTTTCAAGTTGTTTAAGCGTCATAGTAATTTTCTCACAGTTTCTTTAGTTACATCAATAACTTGTTGTGCTGTTAGATTATCTGTATTTATAATTAAATCAAACACAGATTTGTCATCTCCAAAATTGAAACCATACAATTTTTTGTACAATGCTTTGTTCTTGTCAAACCTTGTTTTAGTAATTTCATAGGCATCTTCAAGACCCATACTATCTCTAGATTGCATTCTTTTTGTACTACTTTCATGAGAGCCCTCCAACCAAATTCTTATCCCATCTTTAATTAACCAAGGTAAAGTATAGCTAGTGATTACCATTCCTCCCTTATCAAAAAGAGTAATTAATCGTTCATCCAATTTTTTATCAAATTCAGAATTCTGTTCGCGTTGATTCAGAAATTTCATTCCTTCTTCAGTATCCCACCAATCATCACCTTTAGAATCAAATCCATGTTCATTGGCCATTTCTTTTAGAACATCACCTCCACTAAGATATTGCAATTGAAATTCTTCTGCCAGTCCTTTAGCAACAGTTGTTTTCCCCACTGCAGGAGGACCAGATATAACAATAGATTTGGTCAACTGAGATCCATTGATGTTTTTGTTAGTTTCATGATTATACCACTAAATGCAATAGATGAAAGGAAATACCAGGCCCAAAGATACAATCCATTTTCTTTTCCAAAACAAACGTGTTCAGCATCTAATGCTTGTGCCGCAGTACATGTCAACTGAAACATGTCTCCAGGAATTACATTTAGAGGGATTGGAGACAAAGCTACAGTGTATGAAAATAATTGTGGCAATACAAGATAGAAAATCAAAATTAAAGGAACAAAAGTAATCATCATAGGCCTCATATTCATCTGCATCATCTCCATCGACATTTTGTTCATGTAAGATGATTTTTTTCCTAGTTCAGCAATTTTTGCTTGATCTTTAGATCTCATTGCAGCCATTCTTGCTTTTTGCCAACTCCGGGTTTCTTTCATAATTCGTTTTAATTTCACTTGATCTACCATTTTCTTTCTAACTGCAGCATTGAAAAGGTTCAGTAAAATACCAAATCCCGAGACTGCAAACATTGAAAGAATTATCCCTTTGACAATAGGATCATCACTACCTAAAACCTGGTGTCCACCGCCAAGAAAATCGGGCAGCTGAAGATGTATTATATCGATAAAGAGTAGAATAAAGTTTAAATCCATTTTTTACAGTCCTATTGCATTAATGATTTTATCAGCCGCTTCATCAACCTTTCCCTCGCGGTTGAGAATGTATTTGACAGGAGACCCAGAAATTACCATACAAGATGCAATAATTCCTGATTGAGCATCTAATTCTTTCTTAATATTGGCTAAAGTGATTTTATCTCGATGTCTAGTATCATCTCTCATTCTTCGATTATAGATTTCTTCAGGTTTTGCAGAAACTGAGACAAAATTTGTAGGTTGAATGATTTTTAGAACGTGTTCTGGCAAACCAGGATAATATCCTTCTAAAGAACTAATGAATGCATGTGTATCAATAATCACCACGTCTTCATCATGTAAGGCAATTTTTTCTGCTGCAAATTTTTGTAATTTTTGTTGTTCAGAAACAGGTAGCTTTCTTAGCCCATCTCTGTCTTTAAGACCATTTTCCTTTGCAACCTCAAACATAAGAGTTCCAAAACTCAAAACGCTAACACTTTTTTTATGATTCTTTATAATTTCTGCCATTTTGGTCAACAAGGTAGTTTTTCCAACACCTGGTATTCCTACCATTACAACTTTTTTATTTTCTGCCAAGTAAAGCACCCAAACGCGGCATAGCGACTTCGACTTGCTCTCTAACTAATTGTGTATAATAATTAATGAGAATATCTACCATAAGTAAAATTCCAATTCCAGAACCAAAAACACCAAGAACGTCAGATACTCCTGCTAAGAGACCCAAAATTGCAGAGCCAATGATTGTAACTGATGGAATATACTTGTTTAACAATGCTTCAACCGGAGCATTTGATCTTCTAAATCCCGGAATTTGTACATCTGCATCAAGCAAGTTTTGAGCTGCAGTCTTTGGTGACAAGCCACCAAGTTCAACCCATAATTTACCAAATACAATTACGATTCCAATCATAAATAGAACATATCCTACTGCACGCATTGGATCTAATGCTGCAACATCCAAACCTCTTGGCGGAGTAATATAGTAAATTATACCTCCAATTGGAGTATTTGGACTAGTAGGATCAAATTGAGCTACAAAGTTCATAAAGAAATTATTGTTACGCGGATTCATGTTTGCCCACAACATCTGGAAAATGAAAACCGCGTTTGCAGTAAGTGCAGATGCTAAAATAACTGGAATGTTTGAGACATACATCAACTTGATAGGGTAAACTGCTGCAAAGCCTCTGTATTTTGTCGAAACAATTGGAATTTCAATTTTTATACCTTGTGTGAATACAAGGATCAGTAATATTCCTGCGGTAAGAAACAATCCAAAGATGCTAGGTAATTGATTTGAACGAAATAGAATATTTGTGATATCACCGCTGCCAGTCAAAGATTGTACAATATATGGAATAATACCAATCATCCCTCCATCTCCAGCAGGCAACGGACTAAACATACTCCAAAGAATTTGTTGGGCAACACCCGCCATAATGAATAAACTGATTCCACTGCCAAGTCCCCAGCCTTTCTGAATTAGTTCATCAAGAAACATGATAATTATCGACGCCGCCATTAGCTGCCCTATCAGAACATACAGTACGTATGGTTCTGTAATACCAGGGCCATAAACTGCTATAGCATACACAATTGATTCAGCAACAATTACAACATATGTTACCATTTTAGTAGCTGTTTGAAAAATACCCCTCTCTTCTGGTTTTTTAAAATCAAATTTGAGAATGTCTGAACCTCTCAACAATTGCATCAAGAGACCAGATGTAACTATCGGCCCGATACCTAATTCAACTAACGTTCCTTGTTGGGATGCAAAAATAACTCTAGCAAATGCTAAAAAATCAAATTGAGGTGCAGTCGCTCCAAATAAAGGAGTCTGACCCATTATCATGTAAATAAGTAATGCAATTCCACACCAAAGTAATCTAACCTGTAGCGGGATTTTCTTTTTAGGTTTTGGAACTTGCGGTAAATACGGCTCTGCTTTAAAAACTATTTTCCGAATAGTTGTAGTAAGTGTACCCTCAACCATTTTCAGTTAACACTTCTCCCCCAACAGCTTTTAGTTTTTCTTCAGCAGATGCAGTAAATTGTTGAACTTTGACGGAATATGCATTTGTTATTTTTCCGCCACCAAGGAGTTTTTTATACCCTGCACTTACAAGATCTACAATCTTTTTGCCTCCTTCTTCTTTACCGAATTTTATGAACAGGTCATCGAGATCTCTAAGACTTGCCCAGTTTTTGATAATGTTTGGGTGAGGTGTTTTAGGTATATCATGGCCATAATGATCTGGATCATCTTTAATCATAGTACTTCTATGATGTTTCTTCATACCAGTAACTCCAAGACCACCTTTGTGACCACTTGCACGGTGTTGA
Organism: uncultured Candidatus Nitrosopumilus sp.; assembly: GCA_905479565.1. Classification (GTDB taxonomy): domain Archaea; phylum Thermoproteota; class Nitrososphaeria; order Nitrososphaerales; family Nitrosopumilaceae; genus Nitrosopumilus. The sequence goes on along the minus strand of CAJQMY010000037.1, from coordinate 19,866 downwards.
CCTACTTGTCCCCACCCCATGTGTCGTCCGCCTCTAAGTCGTCTTGTTTTTCGTAATCTAGTTGCCATGTTAAATCATTCTCCTTACAATAGTGGCAAGGTCTTGATTTTGTTTTGCGTGAGATGGCTTTGCCATGTTAAATCATTCTCCTTACAATAGTGGCAAGGTCTTGATTTTGCCCAAGAACGCCTTTCTGTCCATAAAGTTTTTTTGTACTTTTTTTGAAGCCGTGTACAGGAGGTGCTAAAGCAAACCAAGGTTTTAGGGGTTTTAATTTTGACAATGTTGTTTTACCTTCAGCCAAAGATGCTCCCAATTCTGCAGTACTTGAAAATCCTAATTCTTTCAAATCTTCAGCAGTTACTTTTTGATAACCACCTTTTCTTGCTTTCTTATCTAACAATTCAGTTGCTAAAGATGCGTCAATTTCAACCCAGGAAACATAGTGTTGTACTTTTCTTAACATTCCCAGAGTATTGTCTTTGATAGGGAGAATAGTTGCGCGATATTTTTTATCTAATTTCAACAAAGTCATAGTGGTGGTTGCCCAGTACGGGCAATCTGCCTGACCTCTTATTCTAACAACAAGATATGCATTAACCATAATTTATCAACCCTGACTAAATGTCTGTCTAAGACAATCCAATACTGCTTTTGAAGTAGAGTTCATTGTTGGAGTAGAACCTTTAGCAGTAGTCCACGCATCTTTAAGACCGGCTAATTCCAATAATCGTTTAATTTTACCACCTGCTACAAGACCCAACCCACGGGGTGCAGGAATAATTTCAATCGTAACACTACCACCTTTTCCTTTTACTTTGAACGGTACAGAATGTTTTTGATCACACCTACATTCCCAACTGCCACATCCCATTTTAATTGGTTGAACATTAAGAAAAGCTTGACTAGTTGCTTTTTCAATTGCAATTCTCATTTGTTTTGATTTTCCTTGACCAATACCCAAATATCCATTCTCATTGCCAGCAGCAACAATTGCTTTGAATCTTGTCGATTGGCCATTTGAAGTCATTTTTTGAATAATACCGACATCTACCACCTCACTTTTTAAATCAGGTAATAATTTCTTGATAATTCCAGATTCTTGAATACGTAATCCAGATTCTATAATTTCTTCCAAAGATGATATTTCTCCAGATAAAACTTTTTGTCCCAAAATAGTTTTTGGAACCCAAACTTCTTCTTCAGGTTCTCTTCTTGGGCGTCTCGGACGATCTTTAACTCCTCCTGGAGGACCCCTACCGTATATCGGCGGACCTCTGCTTCTTCCACCTTGTTTTGGTTTAGCTTGTACTGCTTGACTCATTTCTATTTGGCCTCACTATCAATTGCAAATTTTATTTTTGAAACTTCATTTTTTACCGTTAGATGTTCACCATTGATTCTTTCATCATCTGGAAATGTTTCAGGATCAGCTGGGACTTCAAGACCAGCATCAATTATTCCTTTAAGAGCAGCTGCCATTCTTTGAGTGAATTTTCTAGTTCCAGTATACATAATAGCACCCTTTGCACCTTTTCCTATTGCCTTCTTGCCAGCCAAGTAACCAGTTAGATATGCAGCAGGCACACTTTTTCTAGAACCTTTCCAACCTTTTTTGAGTAGATATCTAGAATGAGCAGAGGCGACGACTTTGTCGCCAATCATACCAGGTGTAAGAATTTGAACTTGAGTATTCTCATTAGTAATATTTACAGTGATAAAATCACGTTTACCCATCAACATGGTTCCACGTTTTTTATAATTGGTCTTTTTCTCTCTTAATCGTCTCAATATTTTTGAATAAGCCATCTATAGAAACCGAGTTTGAATCTGCTCTTATATACGTAATCTTGGATTAAAATAGAACGTCATCGATAGCAATCCGACAGAATTAAGAGGATTTTGGTGATTGTTTTAACACTTTGTTAAGTGTTGAAAAAGTTTCACTTTCCATGCGTTAAACGTGAATTAAAGCAGCTAGCAAAGCTTTCTGAGTATGTAAACGATTTTCTGTCTCATCCCAAATAACTGATTGCGGACCATCAATTACAGATGAAGTAACTTCTTGTTCCCGCTTTGCAGGAAGACAATGTAAAAAGATCGCATCTTTCTTTGCAGACCTCATTAATTTATCATTGACTTGATACCTTGGCAAGAATTTTTGTAATCTTTTTTTATCAATATTATGAATCGATGCAAAAGTATCTGCAACTATGACATCAGCATTTCTAGTTGCAATAAATGGGTCCGTAACTAATTCAATGTTAGTAGATTTTTTGGCTTGGTTTACAACGGTTTTGTTTGGTTCGAACCCCTTTGGAGTTGCAATAGACATGTTAATTCTAGATAATGCTGCACCATAAATCATAGAATTACATACATTATTGCCATCACCAATCCAAGCAATCTTTAATCCCCTGAGTGTTTTCTTTTTTTCTTTAATCGTCATAAAATCTGCCAATATCTGACAAGGATGAAAAGTATCAGAAAGACCATTAATCACAGGTACACTTGCGTGTTCAGAAAGAATTTCTAACAATTTATGATCATATACACGTGCCATTATACAATTTGAATATCGCGAAAGAGTTTTTGCAGTATCTTCTATGGATTCTCCACGAGACAACTGCATATCATTTGATAAAAGATTAACTGCATACCCACCTAACTGATACATTCCTATTTCAAAACTAACACGTGTTCGTGTAGATGGTTTTTGAAAGATCATTGTTAATGTTTTGTTTTTAAGAAGAGGCTTGTTTCCACCTTTCTTGAGTTCCTTTTTCAGTTTAATAGATTCATCAATTAATCCTAAAAATTCCTTTGAGGATAATTCTGCTAAAGTAAGTAAATTTTGTGTTTTTAATTTCATCTTCTGAAAAACCCGAACCTACGCTTTTTCTTTTTAGGTTCTTCCTTATCATGTTTTTGCATTTTTTCCTCATCTACAACATCATCATGTTGATCATCATTTGCTACTCTAGGTTTAAGTTTACCATTTCTAATCCACTGGCGAATCTTATTTCCCAAGTTAATCGCATCAACATCATTTTCAGGTAGAGGGATATCAAATAATTCAGAGTATGTTATAATATCTTCATCTTTGATTCCATCAAATGGATCATCAGAAGTAGATTGCAGTTCTGATGTTGGTTCAGGCTCCGGCGTTGGTTCAGGCTCCGGCGTTGGTTCAGAAGTTTTCATAATATTCGCATTACCTAACGAACCGAAAACAGTTTCTAGAAACGTTTTCTTATCAAATGGTTTAAGATCAATGTATTCTTGTCCAACTCCAACATAAAGAACAGGGGTAGATGTAACTTTTACGATAGATAGTGCTGCACCCCCTCTTGCATCAGCATCACTTTTAGTTAAAATCGAAGCATCAAATTTTACATGCGCATGAAATTCACGTGCTTGATTGACTGTGTCATTTCCAGCCAAAGAGTCACCTACAAAAATTTTCATGTCAGGGTTTACAACTTTGGTGATTTTTGCAATTTGTTGCATCAGATTTTCACTTGTCTGCATTCTTCCAGCAGTATCAATTAGTACAACATCAGTTTTGTGAGATTTTGCATACAGTACTGCATCACGTGCAACAGCTGCAGGATCTGAATTATAATTTTGTGCAACTAATTTTAGATTAAGACGATTGGTATGTTCTCTTAGTTGTTCAATTGCACCAGCTCGGAAAGTATCAGACGCCGCAACAACAACAGAATATTTTGCTTCTTTTAACATATAGGCAACTTTAGCTAAAGAGGTAGTTTTTCCAGTTCCATTAATTCCAACAAATAAAATCAAAAAAGGTTGTTCTTGTTTCTTTTTTTCATTAATTTTTTTAAAAAGATTGTATTCCCCTACAACATCAAATAGTGTAGAGATACTCGAAATCAAACTGTCTTTTACAAATTTTTCAATTTCATTCTTACCAACTTTTGAGCCAATTAGTTTTTCTTTAAGATCAGTTTTGATAGAATCGATAACTTCAGTTGCAACGTCAGATTCTAAAAGAGATATTTCTAATTCAAATAAGATACCTTCAATATCTTTTTCATTGAGTTCTTTTTCTCCTAGGCTTTTTGCAGCATTAGAGAATGCACTTCGGAGTTTATCAAACATAGTTTATCCAGAAGTTGGAGATTGTGCTGACTGTTGCATCGCCTGCATCATTTGATTCATCTGTGCTTTGCCTTGCTCTAGTCTAGCAGCAGCATCCTGTTTTTTTGCTGCAGTATCTTGTAAGGCAATTTCAACTTCTTTAATTCTTGCTTCCAGATAATTAATTGCAGAAGGGAAATCTTTTTCAACTGCAATTCCTGCACCGATATTCAAAACAATTTTAGAATTAGATGAAATTTTTGTGGGAACATACGTGCCCATTCCTATTGGAACCAGAGTTTCAGATTCAGGATTTTTACCAAGTGATTGAATCGATTCAATTGAAGCAGCTGCTTCCCTTAAAATATTCATAAAAGTTACTTCTCTTTGAGATAAATCAGAAAAATACGTTTCAAGCATTTGCATTTGTTGCATTAATTGCTCGGCCTGTTCTTCACTCATATCCAACAAACATTTTCTGATGGATATAAATTCATTCATAGATTTTAAAAAACTCAGCTAAGAATAGATTAAGAAAGATAAAAAAAAATAAAGATTAACTTTATTTTGCTTTTGAGAATCTTGATTCTACTTCATCCCAATTTACAACGTTCCACCATGCCTCAATATAGACAGGTCTTTTATTTTGGTAGTTGAGATAGTATGCATGTTCCCATACATCACAGCCTAGTAATGGCACTAATCCTTCAGTTCTTGGACTAGTTTGGTTTGGCATTGATTTGTATTCAACCTTTGATGTAGAAGGATTGTATACTAACCATCCCCAACCGCTGCCTTGAATTACAGCCGTAGTAGATGAAAATTTCTCTTTGAAGTCAGAAAAACTTCCAAAGGAATCAGTAATTGCATCAGCAATAGATCCTCCAGGTTCTCCGCCCCCATTTGGTTTCATGTTATTCCAAAATAACCTATGGTTGTCATAACCACCACCGTTGAAATTAATTGCGCCTCTTTGAGCTTCTGGTATTGATTTAATATCAGACAAAATGTCAAGGATATCTTTTTCTTGAATATCAGCAGGACATGCTTCAAGAGCTGCATTTAGTTTGTCAGTGTATGCTTGATGATGTTTTGTGTGATGAATCTCCATTGTTTTTGCATCAATGTGAGGTTCTAATGCATCATATGCATATGGCATTTCAGGAAGAGTGTATTTTCCCATATTTGACTTAGAAGATTTATTCAATTTATTGGTTTAGTAAGCAATTCATTTTTACTTGTTAAACGAATTACGAAGTTTGTGAAAATATTAGTAATTTTTTCATTATCATTAGCACTATTAGGAATTTTTATTTTGTCATATCCGTTGGAATCTGAAAATGAATTTAGAACATATTTGCAAAAAAGTGTCCCATTTGTCGGAACAGAAATTCCCAGAATAGATGAGATAGATGGTTCTGGAATCAAAATTGCGGTCATAGACACCGGAGTCGATTTCAATCATCCAGATCTTTTTGGATGGGGAAAGGACGGTAAAGTGGTCGGAGGATTTAATTTCATACAAAAAGGACAACCACCGCTTGATACAAATGGACACGGAACCCAAGTTGCGGGCGTAATCGCAGCAGATGGACAGATTATAGGCATTGCGCCAAAAGCAAAGATTTTAGCTTACAAAGTTTCTGAAGATGGAGAAGGAGTTTCATCAAACCTGATCATCAGAGCAATTGAAAAAGCAATTGAGGATGAGGCAGATATTATTAATATCAGTTTAGGAGTAAACAAGACCAATCCAAAAATTGACCGTGCAGTAAATTTGGCATTAGAAAAAGAAATCTTTGTTGTTACCGCAGCAGGTAATGATGGGCCAGGATTAAAAACAATTGGCAGTCCAGGAAGAAATTTTGGATCAGTAACAGTAGGTGCAACATATAACAATCTAACTTCTAGCTTAATTGCTACTTTAGAAATTGATGAAAAACCATATACAGTTATTCCAATGGTTGGATCTTTGAAATTAGATAAAGGAATTACAGAAAAGATAGTTTTTGCAGGTTATGGAAAAATAGAAGATTTTGAAAAAATAGATGCGCAAAATGCAATAGCTATTGTTGAGAGGGGAAGTGATGTAGAAGGAGAATTGCTATATTTTTCAATTAAAGAAAAAAATGCTGCAAATGTAGGAGCAAAGGCATTAATTATTTACAACGATAGACCAGGAATTTTTTTGGGAGAATTAATTCATGAATTTATAGAAACAGGTTATACACCACAAATTCCCGTGGTGTCCATAGATAGAAAAGAAGGACTTGAGATTATAGAATCATTAAAAGAAGACAGTAAAGGAATAATGCATCTGTTTTATAATCCAGATTTTATTGCTCATTTTAGTTCCAGAGGACCTGTATCACCATTTTATATCAAACCAGAAATTGTAGCACCAGGGGCATACATCAATACAACTCAAAATAATGCAGGATACAACTTTACAAGTGGAACAAGCTATGCTGCCCCTCATGTAAGTGGTGCAGCAGCATTACTTTTACAAAAAAACCCAGAACTTCATCATCATGAAATTAAATCTCTATTATTGACTACGGTCAAGGACGTATCTGATGCCTACGATCAAGAGTTTTCAATTCATGAAGCAGGGGCCGGAAGATTAGATATTGAAAATGCATACAATGCAAAATTAGTCATAATTCCACCTAATTTCGTAATCAATGTTTCATCCGAAAAATTAGTTGCAGAACAAAAATTTGACCTAAGATTACTAGATGGTGCATTGGATAATTTAGATATAAAATTTGTAGGTCCAGAATTTATCAAATTTGCACATATTCTTGAGGGAGACACATTACTTGTAAAAATGAGTATGAGTGAGAAAAGATTTGGAGAACATGAAGGGAAAATTTTTATCAATCATGAAGATATACGTTATGTGATACCATTCTTACTGCATTATACTGAAGGTTCAATTTCTGTAACTCAACAAAATCAAATGCTTTACTTTGACATTAATCATCCAGAAGAATGGAGTTTTACTAAAATTTTAGTAACAAACAGCAAAGATGGAAGTACTGTTACGACAACTACAACACCAGACAAAAAAGCATCAATTGAAATTTATGAAAATTCAAAATATTGGATAGATGCCAAGATCAGAGTAAATGGAAATACATCAAATGCATTTAATACAATAGAAATTAATTCACTTGAAGGAAACTATGATAGAATAAACATGCCAAATATCCCAGAAAAACAAATTGGTATAATTGCCATATTTCTAATTGGGATTGGAATATTTGGACTATTGAAAAGAAGATAATCTATTTTGGAACTTTAGGGCCAGCATTAACAATCTCGGATGAAACATTTTCAAATTTTGCAAAATTTTCAACAAACATTTGTGCTAATTTTTTTGCAGAAAGTTCATAGGAATCTTTGTCAACCCAAGTATTTTTTGGATCCAAAATATCAGAAGGGACATCCTCGACTTCAGTAGGAATATCTAGATTGAATAAATCATCATGCCTGTATTTTACAATGTCTAATGCACCAGAAAGGGCAGCAGTCACCATTGCACGACTGTATTTGATCTTTATTCTTTTTCCAACACCGTATGCACCACCGGACCATCCAGTATTGATTAAGTAAACTACTGTATTATGTTGATTAATTTTTTCGCCGAGAAGCTTTGCATAAACTGATGCAGGTCTAGGCATGAATGGAGCTCCAAAACACTGAGAAAATACCGATTTTGGTTCTTTAATTCCTCTTTCTGTCCCAGCCAATTTACTAGTATAGCCGGACATGAAGTGATACATGGCGCCTTCTTTTGTAAGTCTGGAAACAGGAGGCAAAACACCTAATGCATCTGCAGTCAAAAATACAATTACTTTAGGATTACCACCAACACTTGGAATCACTGCACCAGGGATATAATCAAGCGGATAACCAACACGAGTATTTTCAGTTAATGAGTTATCGTCATAATCTGGAATGCCATTATTTAATACAACATTTTCTAAAAGAGCACCAGGTTTGATTGCATTCCAAATTTCAGGTTCTGCTTCTTGACTTAGGTTAATACACTTTGCATAACAGCCACCTTCAAAATTAAAAGTACCATTATCAGACCATCCATGTTCATCATCCCCAATTAATTTTCTATTAGGGTCTGCCGAAAGAGTAGTTTTACCAGTTCCAGATAAACCAAAGAATAAAGCAGTATCATCTTGATCACCAATATTTGCAGAACAATGCATTGGGAAAATGCCGCGACCAGGCAAAAGAAAATTCATTACACCAAACATTGATTTTTTCATTTCACCAGCATATTCTGTTCCTCCAATCAAAACAATTTTTCTTGTCAAATCTATTAGAATAAAGACATCAGTTCTAGTTCCATCAATTTTAGGATCTGCAACAAAGTCATTAATACATAAGATTGTAAATTCAGGTTCATGTTTTTCTAACTCATCATTAGTAGGTCGGATAAACAAATTACTTGAAAACATACTTTGCCAAACATGATCATTGATCACTCTAATTGGTAAACGAGTTTCTGGATCAGCTCCTACAAATCCGTCAAAGACAAACAGTTCCTTATTATCAACAAAGTCTTTCATTTTTTCAAAGAGTTTTTCAAACTTACCACTTGGGAATTGATGGTTAATTGGTCCCCAGTCAATTGTATCATGAGTTTTATCATCATATACGATAAAACGGTCATCAGGAGATCTACCAGTATATTTGCCAGTATTTACCGAAAGCGAGCCTGTAGAATTTATTACTCCTTCCTTCCTTTCAACTGCCAATTTTACCATATCATCTACACTAAGATTTCTGTGGACTTTGGATGGCTTGATTCCAAATTGAGTTAATTGTGATGAAAACTTTTCAGTTGTTGCAGTACCGAGTACTTGAGTCAGAGGATTGTACCTCCAGAAACATCATTATCAAACCCAGGCTGAATCATAAGATAACCGATCCACACTAAGTTTCCTTATTATCTTTTTCTCATAAAAAATTTTTTCTTGTCTAGGAACGTATTTATTCCAAAATTCAAAACTCAATTTCATGACGATCAACAAAGAATTGCTTGCAAAGAGGCAAAAGGTTAAAGAAAACAAACCAGACTTTGTAAGACCAGAAAGTTGGCGTTATGTTAGACTTCAAACTAATTGGAGAAAACCAAAAGGTATTGATCATCACCAAAGAAAACAAAAAAGCAGAGGCCGTCCAGGTCTTGTTAAAATTGGATATGGCGGACCTAAAGAAGCAAGAGGACTACATCCCTCAGGATTTACAGATAACTTAGTTTTTAACTTAAATGATTTAGAAAAATTAGACCCAAAAAAAGACGGTGTCAGATTTGGCCACAGTGTAGGTACTAAGAAAAGAAAAGAAATCATAATTAAAGCAATTGAACAAAAATTTAAAATATTTAATGCGAGAGTGAGTGCAAGTGGTAGTAAATCTTAAGGCTAAAAAAAGACTTGCAGCCAGAGTCACGGGTGTTGGAATTCACAGGATTAGATTTGACACAGACCACTTAGACGATATTGCAGACGCAATTACAAGAGAAAATATCAGAAGTCTCATTACAGCAAATACAATTAAAATTAAATCATTTACAGGTACATCAAAAGGAAGAGCACATGATAAGAAAGATCAGAGGAACAAAAGAGGCACTACTCAAGGTTCTAAACAAGGAAGGAAAGGTGCAAGAGTCGGTAAGAAAGAAGTCTATGTTGCAAAAGTTAGAGCGTTGAGACGATTATTAAAAATTGCAAAAGATAGAAAAGATTTGACCAATCCGGAATTCTGGGCTCTTTACAAGAAAGTAGGGGGAAACACAGTCAGAAACAAAGCTCACCTTAGAACTCTGATGGAAGAGATTAAAGAAAAACGAAAAGATTAAAATCGAAAAAGCTTATTTTCCAAGTCTACAATTTTACCGTTTTGAATTTCAATTCCTTCATCATTTAGCATCTTAGTTTTAATAGATTCTCCATATGCATATCCACCAATTTTTCCAGTAGACATTACAACTCTGTGGCAGGGAATAATCACAGGATAAGGGTTTTTGTTCATTATTTTTCCAACTGCACGTTGGCCATTTTTTAATCCAACAGATTTTGCCAATTCGCCATAAGTGGTAATTTGGCCTTTAGGAACTTCAAGTAATTTTTTGTAAATTTTTTGTTGAAGATTCATAGTTTGATCACCTCAAGTTCTGTGAATTTTAAAAGATCAAGTATTTTCTGTTTGTGAGATCCCAATCCACGCCAATCTAAAAGAGCAGTTTTTGCCGTACTATTTTGAGTTAAAATATGAGAAAAAAGAACTTCATCTAGGTTGTCCAATGCATGTTTAGGAATGACTGTGCCAAGTGCATATTTTCCATCCAATAACTCATTTGTGAATTTTGAAGGATAATGAGTTCCACCAAAACAAATTGCCACAGGATTTTCTTTAATCGGTTTGCTCATTACCGTATGAACTAATTCAGCAACAGAATTACAGAGAAACTCATCAGTCCACTGATTTTCAGTAGTGCCAATTTCTACAAATATTGATGGTTTTGTTAGTGCTGTAGGTCCATGATGAGTTGCCTCTATAGTAATTTGAAAATCTGAGAATTGCGATTGTTTTTTCTTTAAAGTTTGAAGATATGTTTTTTGAAAATCAGATTTTGGAATGGCTACTTGTCTATCATTTCCACCAAATTTTGCAGTTGAAAAATTTCCAGTGCTATGGCATGTTAAAGCTAAAACTCCAGACTCAGCTGCATGTTTTGAGAGAAAAATAAATCCATCGTAATTATATTTTTCTTCTAACCAATCAGCAGAAATTGCAGGTGTTGGAATAATTAAAAGATCATAATACTTTCCACAAAAAATATCACCGTCTTGAGTCATTTCTTTAGAAAGAAATTTTGCCATGTTATGACCTGCAGGATCATCTTGATACGCAACTAGTAAGTCCATGAGATAAGAGATATAAGGACACCTTATTAATTTCCAGCAATGAATCCTAGGCAGACTTTGAAAAATATGGCCAATACCATGAAAATGGCTAAGAAACCAGACAGAGATGAATATCAACAACATCTTAGACTAGTTTTGTTAGGAATAGCAGGAGTAGGGGCTATTGGTTTTACAATTCAGTTTGTCTTTTCCGTAATTACATTTGGTAGATAAAATTGTCTGAGGAAATAAAATCACACTTGTTTGCAATTAGAACCACGGGAGGACAGGAAAAAGTGGTTATGAGATTATTAGAAGCAAAAGCTAATGCAAATCAAATTAACATTCAATCAGTTTTTTGTGTAAGTGACTTGAAGGGATATGTTGTAGTTGAAGCAGTTAATCCTAGTGATGCTTATCTTGCAGTTGAAGGCGTCAGGCACATTCGAGGTCAACTAAGAGGAGAATTAGAATTCAAAGATATCGAAGGATATCTAATCAAAAAATCAACAGTTTCACAATTAACAGTGGATAATGTAGTAGAAATTACAGGTGGACCATTCAAGGGAATGAAGGCAACAATTACTAGAATTGATGTCGACAAAGAAGAAGCAACTGTAGTTTTATTAGATGCATCATATCAATTACCAGTCACAGTAGATGCAAACTATCTAAAACTGTCTAGTGAGGCTTAGGAAGGATTAAATTTTCAATTTGAGTTTGATTTAACATGGGAGAACAAAAAGTATCATCACTTGTAACAGGCGGAGGAGCATCAGCAGGTCCACCATTAGGTCCAGCATTAGGCCCTCTAGGAGTCAATATCATGGAAGTCATTAAATCAATTAATGACAAAACTAAAGATTTCGAAGGAATGAAAGTTCCAGTTACAGTAATCGTTGATACAGATACAAAAAAATATGAAATTGAAATAGGAATCCCTTCAGCTGCGGCCCTTATCATGAAAGAAGCTGGAATCATGAAAGGTTCAGGAGCATCAGGCACTGAATGGGTAGGAGACGTCACTATGGATTCGATTATCAAAGTAGCAAATACAAAACTTGAAAAATCTTATGCTTCTTCATTAAAATCAGTTGCAAAAACCATTATCGGTACATGTCTAGCATTAGGAATAAAAGTAGAAGGCAAAACCCCTAAAGAAATTACTACCGAAATTAACGAAGGCAAATGGGATACAAAATTTTAATAATTATTGAATAAGATAAACAGGATCTTTATTGGTTTTTTGTAATTCTACAAAAGTTTCAGTATTTTGGATACCTTCTATTTTTCCAATTTTTTCAATTACTATAGTATGCAAAGCTTCAAGATCCTTAGCATAAATATGAATCATGATATCAAATCTGCCAGTTATTTCTGAAATAGATACAACTTCATCAGTTTCCATGAATTGTTTATGAATTGAATCTTTGAATTTTGGATCTCTGTTTATTCCAACAGAGGCCTTTACTCCAATTCCCAACAGCGAATCATCAATCTCAATAGTGAATTTTTTAATGAGTTTTTTCTTCAATAGTCTCTTAATTCTACTGTAAAGAACAGACGCATTGATTCCTAGCTTTTTTGATAAAGTAGGAATAGAAATTGAACCGTCATTGGTTAATTCATAAAGCAATTTCATATCTAATTTATCAAATCTATGCAACGTGTTAGAAAAATATGGAGCTGATTTAATATATGTAGGTTTTCAGTACGATTTACATCTTTATTGTAATAATTTTAGTGAAAATATGTAATTTTTTTAAAATAAACGAAGAGCAAAAAACTCAATCTCTAAACGATTTTAAGGAGGCTTTCTAGAAATTGTTACGTAATGATTTCAGATGCACAAATTATAGAATTAATCAAAAAAGCAAAAATTGCTACAAAAGAGCGTAAATTCAAAGAATCTGTAGAATTAATCATTACTTTCAAAGATATTGATGTTAAGAAAGGATTTGCAATTAACGAAGTTGTTCAGCTTCCAAAGACTAGTTCTCCAGCAACTGTTTGTATTATAGCAACAGGGGAAATGAATCAAAAGGCTAAAGCCGCAAAAGCTGATTCAGTTATTGGATCAGAAGAATTAGATAAATTCGGAACTAACAAAAGAGAATCTCGAAAATTCATTAGCAAATATGATTTCTTTTTAGCAGATACAAAAATTATGCCAGCAGTTGGTAAAACTTTGGGTCAACTTTTAGGTCCAAGAGGAAAAATGCCAACACCAGTTCCTTTTGATGCATCTATTGAAGCATTCTTACAAAGATTTAGGTCTTGTATCAAGGTAAGAGCAAGAGCATCACTTTCAATTTCAGCTAAAATTGGAGACGTATCTATGGATGATGCAGATTTAGCAATTAATGCACATACGGTTTTAGCTGCAATGGAAAAGAAATTACCAAATGGAGAGAGAAATATGAAAAAGATTTTAATTAAAACTACAATGGGCAAGCCAGTGAAACAAGCACAAGAGGTCAAGAAAAAATATGCATGAAAACAGGACCTCATATCCTAAAAGAAAGACCCAAATGTATCAACAACTGCAAGAGCTTCCAAAAAAATACAAAGTTCTAGCTGTAATTAAAATGAGAAAAGTTCGCTCTACACAAATTCTCCCATTAAGAAAAACTCTTGCAGGAGAAGTGGAATTTTTCAGCATCAAAGATAAGGTTGCAAAGAAAGCATTTGAAAAACTCGATATACCAGGAGTCAAAGACATTGCAGACAAACTAACTGGACAATGCATGTTTTTGTTTACAGACATGTCACCATTCAAGCTAAACGTTCTTCTTGCTAAAAACAAAGTTATGATGGCAGCAAGAGGAGGCGATCTTGCAAGTTTTGATATTGTAGTTCCTGCCAAAAATACAGGAATTGCACCAGGACCAATGCTTACAGAGTTCAAAGAAGCAGGAATTCCAACTAAGATTGATCAAGGAACAATTTGGATTGCAAAAGATACTATTCCAGTAAAAAAAGGAGAAGCAATTAATGAAAAATTAGCATCAATTCTAGGTAAATTAGACATCAAGCCAGTAGAAGCAGGGATTTCACTTACCACAGCATTAGAATCAGGAACTGTATATGCTGAGAAAGAAATGATAATCGATGTTGAGAAAATCAGAGAGACATTTGCTCAATTCCATCAAGAAGCAGTCATACTGTCAATTGAAGCAGGATACATCACAGCAGACAATATTTTACAAATTCTTAGCAAAGCTTCTCAATCAGCACGCTCTGTATCTATTGAATCAGGCTTTATGACTGATGAAACAAAGGAGCAAATTCTTAGCAAAGCAGATTCTCAAGCAAAGGCAGTTGCAGGACAAGCAAAAGATTATACTCCAGCATAAAATCTTAAACCATTTAATTTTGCAAAAAATTCATGTTTTTAGACATATCAGGTAAGAAAACAGTAACCGTAAGTGCAGCATTATTAATTGCAATATTCATCATAGTTGAATATCTCATAAACAATGCATAATCAAGACTCTCTAACTTTAGGAAGATTCCAATTGTATTTCATTGCTAACAATCGTATTCCAGTTGCTGTAACGATTCCAATTATGGATGCAATCTGCATATCCACCCCAGATGAAAGTACTACATAAAATATCATAATTCCAATTACACTTGCAATAGCATACACCTCTTTTACAAACACAATTGGAATTTCTCGAACAAAGACATCTCGCAGTATTCCACCACCAATAGCTGTTATCATTCCGCCAAACAACATTGGAATAAATTCTAATCCAACTACCTGATATGCAATTGATGCACCCAAAATTGAAAATACACCTAGTCCAACTGCATCAAAAACTAGCCATATGCCCATTTGTTTTTTGAATTTTATATACAAAAAGAACATTACAACCCCAACTAATACTGTTAATCCAACATAGATAGGATCTGAAAATGTAACAGGAAATCGTCCAAAGATTACATCTCGAGTTACCCCACCACCTACTCCAACTACAGTAGACAGTACAATAATCCCAAAAATATCTGCCTTGTGTACAATTGCTTTAGAAGCTCCAGTTACTGCAAAAGCAATCGTCCCCAAATAATCTAAAATGCTAATGAACCAGTCTATTGGAAATGAAAAATCTGCCATCCATTGCAAACTGTGATCTGTCGCTAATTAAAATTTGATTAAAATAATGATTAAGAGTAAATTTGATTAAAATAAAGTTGCTTAGCCAAATAAGGAAGACAATCCTTCCATGGCTGCTTCTTCGTTTTTAGGTTCCTCTTTCTTCTTTTCTTCTTGTGCCGGGGCTGCTGCATCTGCTGCTGGTGCTGCGGCTGCAACTGCTACTGGGGCGGCTTTAACTGCCTCATCGATATTAACATCGGCTAAGGCTGCAACTAGTGATTTAACTTGGGCTTCATTAACGTCAGTACCAGATGCTTTAACAACTGATGTGAGGTTTGCCTCGTTAACTTCTTTGTCTAGCTTGTGAAGAAGTAAAGCAGCGTAAACATATTCCATTGTATCAAAATTTTCTTAGGGCATAATATAAAACTATGGAGAAGTTACGCCTAGAAATTTAATTCAGAATTTTTAGACTTCTGCAAACAGCATATAATGTTCGTTTTAAAGTAGGATCAGTTAAAGTATCCATTCTGTGTTTCAACACTCGTTTTGCTTCATCTCTTTCAGAACCTGGCGGTAAAGACAAAACAGCATTGAGGAATTCAGGTAAAGATTCACGAATCCATCCATCTAGCATTCCATAAATTTTTGGAGGAATAATATCACATTTATCAACATCGAGATCTAGTACCTCAGCAAAATTTTCATGTTCAACTCTATACACCAAAGCCAAAACAACATTATCTGGAGTTGGGTGTTCAAGAATTTCCCTAGAACGTTCTCCAGTTTTTCCTTGAGCAATCTTATTTTTCAATCCAATTGCATTTACAATTACCCCATTAACACCAACCTTTCGTCCATCAACACCAGTAACTATACCAAAAATAAAATCATTAAAATCGCCATTTTTTTTAATTGAGAAAACTGAAGCTCCCTCTTTTAAGACAGGTTTCCTACCAAACATGAATAGATCATATCAGGTATTCTATTTAATGTATCATTAATCAGTGTAAAGTGTAGATTAATCACTTTTTAAATAAAAATTAAAGAAATTTCTCGGTTAATCAAAACTTATAAAAATTCAAAAAATGCAATGGTGCAAAGAATGGTTCCTATGGCGCAGATGGACGTATTAATAGTTATGAAAGTCTATGGTCAGATAAACAATGCACAAATTGGTTATTGCACCATTGCATGACGATATTGTTTCATTTTTGAATATAACCAGCACGGAGAATTCATTCATACAAATCATACGCTTTGCCTAAATATCATTTTGAAATATCACACAATAGTGTTGGAACTGTCACCAAAAAACTGAATAGTTTTTGGTCTTAAGATCTAACACATTTTTAATTATTTTACATAATACAGTGGAGACTATGAAAATGATACAATGATTATAACTAGAATTATTGTTAATTCCACATACAAGATTTGGTGTAAACTCTTGTTTGTTGTAATTTCAATCTAGATAATAATAATGCTATGCGCTAACAACTGTTGAAGAGGAATTATTTGTTATTGTCATACACGAATACAACACAAAATTCATGCACGGATTAGTGTTAGATGTATGGAGTGTTGTATTTTTGTTGTTGACTGTTACAACATATTCTACGCGTTATTAATCGACAATTCTTAATATCGGATTAGAGCAAGCTCATCGTTGGATAAAAAAGAGATCCTAAAAGAATTTTCAGCAGATCCTGAAAAATACTATAATGTCAAATTATTCCAAGAGCAAGGATTTGTTAGGAAAGCATGTACCAAATGCGGCAGATTCTTTTGGACTCTAAATGCTGACAGAAATTTGTGTCCAGATGATGGAACTGACACATATTCGTTCATTGGCGAGCCCCCAACTAGTAAGAGATTCGACTATACTCAAGCATGGAAAGAAGTCGAAGAGTTTTTTGTAAAAAACAATCACACATCAGTTAGTAGATATCCAGTTGTTTGTAGATGGCGAGATGATCTGTTTTTTACAATTGCATCAGTTGTGAATTTTCAAAGAGTGATGGGCAGTAAAGTTGTTTTTGAATTTCCTGCAAACCCACTTGTAGTTCCGCAAACTTGTTTGCGCTTCAAAGATTTAGAAAATGTCGGAGTAACAGGTAGACATTTTTCAAGTTTCTGCATGATAGGGCAACATAGCGTTCCAGATTTAGGAGGATACTGGAAAGATGAATGTGTCGATTTAGATTTTAGGTTATTGACTAACCAATTTGGAATTAAAAAGGAAGAAGTTGTATTTGTAGAAGACGTATGGGCAGGTGGTGGCTCTTTTGGTCCATCACTGGAATACTTTGTCAGAGGATTAGAATTAGGAAACGCAGTATTTACTGAATTCCAGGGGGAATTAGGACAACATACTACACTTGATCAAAGAGTAATTGACATGGGTGCAGGTCTTGAGAGATTTGCATGGATTACCATGGGAACACCTACAGCATATGATTGCTGTTTTGGTCCAGTTAATCAGAAATTATTTGAAAAAATTGGAATTGATTCAGATTCTGAAATTTTAAAAAAATACTTTACAGAAATTGCAAAAGAGATTGATCATTTCGATGATCTAAACGAAGTAAGACGTCTTGCAGTGAAAAATGTAAAAATTACAGATGAACAGCTAAACAAAATGATTACACCGCTTGAAGGAATCTATCTAATTGCAGACCATCTCAGAACACTAATCTTTGCAATTACCGATGGCGCACTACCAAGTAATGTAGGTGGAGGATATAATCTCAGAATGATGTTGCGAAGAATTAATGGAACAATTAACAGATTAAATCTAAAACTAGACATTGATGATTTGATAGATACTCACATTGACTATCTCAAAAATACCTACCCAGAACTTGATGAGAAAAGAGAAGATGTCAAAACAATTCTCAAGCTTGAATCTGTAAGATACGAGGATTCCAAAGTCCACATGAAGAAAAAAGCAGAAAAAATTCGTGAGAAAGGGGTGCCATCAGTTGACGAACTCATTACTCTATACGAATCAGACGGCATTACGCCTGAATATCTCAAAGAAGTAGACGCAATTTCAGAAATCCCATCACAATTTTACTCTAAACTATCTGATCTACACCAATCTGAAAAGAAAAAGGCAATCACAGAACTTCCATTAAAAGAGATACCCGAAACTGAGACCCTATTTTACAAGGATGACCCAATGGAATTTGATGCCAAAGTAATCAAGGTCTTTGATGATCAAGTGATACTAGACAGAACTTCATTTTATGCCAGAGGTGGAGGGCAAGAACCAGATTTAGGAACCATTGCAGGATTAAAAGTTGTAAACGTGGATAAACACGCAAACATTATCGTTCACAAGCTAGAAGGAGGTGTTCCAAAAGAAGGTGATACCGTATCTTGTAAAGTTGATGAAACAAGACGTGCAAACATTACCAAAAATCACACCAGTACACACATCATCAATGTATCATCTAGAAGAATTTTGGGTTCTTGGATTTGGCAACACTCTGCATTCAAAGATGATGATCACGCAAGACTAGACATTACACACCATTCTTCACTAACTGACGAGCAAATAAAACAGATTGAAGATGCAGCTAATCAAATGATAAAAGAAGATTATCCAGTGAATATTGACTATTACGATAGAGGAACTGCAGAACAAAAGTATGGATTTAGAATTTATCAGGGCGGAGTAGTCCCAGTAAAATCAGTCAGAATTGTATCAATTGAAGACAAAGATATTGAAGCATGCGGCGGAACACATGTAAAAAAGACTGGCGAGATAGAGCTAATTAAAATTACAAAAACAAAAAGAATTCAAGACGGAGTGGTTCGTATAGAATTTGTCTCAGGGCATACAGCATTTCAATACGTAAAAGACCAAGAAAAAGAATTAAAGAAACAAGCTGCAGATTATATTACAAAAGAAAAACTAGAGAAACAAAGAGAGGAAAATAAAGAAAAAGCAAGGAGACAGATTCCCATACTATTAGAAAAGATTCTAGCCGGAGAGTCAGAAGAATTAGATGGCATTACAATAAAAAATAAAATCTGCTTTACTGCAAGTCCAAATTATGATGATTATTTCCATCAAAACTTTGGCAAGAAACTAGTTGCCAAGAATGACACTACTGCATTTTGTGGAATTTTTGAGGCAGGTCCGACGATTAGAATTATGGTGTATGCAGGAGAGCAATCAGGCGTAAATGCGAGTGAGATAGTCAAGGAAATAGCCTCGATTTTGAGCGGTTCTGGTGGAGGTGATGCTAAATTTGCTCAAGGTGGAGGAAAAGACACATCTAAAAAAGAGCAGGCAATAGCCAAAGCAAAATCAATGATTTTAGGATAAAGATATGGAAATTAATTGGAATAAAATTGAAAACAAATGGAGAAGCAAATGGATAGAGTCAAAAGACTTTGAGACAAATCCAAATGACAAACCAAAAAAATTCATTACAGTTGCATATCCGTACCCAAATTCTCCTCAACATATTGGACACGGAAGAACATACACACTAGCTGATGTTCATTCAAGATTCTATAGAATGCAAGGGTATAACGTATTGTTCCCAATGGGATTTCACTATACAGGTACCCCTGTTCTTGGCATGGCAAAGAGAATTCAATCACAAGAAAAAGAAATCCTGGAGGGATTACGAAACGTCTACCATGTTCCAGAAGAAGACATCAAAACATTTGTTGAACCAATAAAGATTGCAGACTATTTCCATGAAG
>CAJQMY010000036.1 GCA_905479565.1 uncultured Candidatus Nitrosopumilus sp. | reverse complement strand
TTACATCAAGAATATAGATCAAGAAAAGCCTACTTAAAGCTAAAATCAAAATTCATTACGCTGATTCATAGATTCTCAAGACTGTTTTTCATCAACATCCATCAAATTATCTTTAGTAGGCGCTCCATTTTATTTGGACTTTATGTTGGGAGTCGACATGATTTTTATGGACTTCTTATGTCTAGCATTTCTAATTAAAGTTGATAATACGTTTTTGTTGATTATACCTTTTTGCATGTTAAGATTACTTTATGGAAAAGAAAAATTACGGTAAACAAAATCATCGGGTTCTCAAATCTTAGATTGCATAATGACTCTTAATTAGAAAAATATTTTGAGGAGTTACGAGAACAGCATGAACAGTTCGAAAAGGATCCTCCCTTTGATGACAAACCTCCAGTAAAGCCACTACAGCTAATCATATTTGTCATACCTGGAATATGGTTGGGATTTAGAATACGTCAATGATACATTTTCTCTAAATAGGATACGATGTACAAAAACCTCAAAATTCGCCAAGATGAATTTGGCAGACAGATTGATGAAGGATTTGAAGAAAATGACAATGTTGGAGATGAAAATGGTACTTCGTAACATATATCCAACAAGAAATTTTTGGGTAGATTTAAAAACCCACATTGGAAACAATACGTTAATGGTTGAAAAAGGATCTTTATTCTTACTTTTTGCAACTGTTTTTTCTATGATCTTAATTATGCCAAGTTCTTATGCTCAAGAAGATACTGCTGTTACTTTGATTGAAGTCGGAAACACGGCATTGTTTGTGGAGATTTCTGGTGAAAAGGTTTATGTTTCAAATCCTGCGGATGGAACAATTTCAGTCATTGACGGAAGTACTAATGAGATAATTGATACAATCCAATCCAAAATAGGGGTCACTGTTTTAGAAGTTGTCGAAGAAAAAAATAAAATATATGCTACAGTAAGCGATTATGCTCCTGTTCTCGTATATGATTTAACAACTGGTGAAAACTTGGGGGAAATTGATATCGGAGAGCCCGAAATTACCCTATGGTCCAAATCAGACAAGCCATATGGCCAAAGAGAATATGTCACATTTCAAACTCAAGCAATTGGATTGGCATATAATCCAAATACAGAATTACTTTACGCAGTACACTCTACTGTAAATCATGTAAACGTAATTGATACTAATACAGATACAAATTTGGGAGACATTCCTGTGGGTTCTGCTCCTCTTTTGATAACTATTGATGAGAAAAGAAATGTTGGCTATGTCACCAATTGGGAATCCAGCGACGTTTCAGTGATTGACTTGGAATCACAGACTACAACCAAGAATCTTCAAACAGGATTTGTTCCCGATCAAATGCAAATTGACTATGACAATGATCAACTTTACGTAACTCATCATGCATCTCCTCATGTAACAGTGATTGATTTGCGAACTCAAGAAATTGGTGAGAAGATCCAACTTGACGGTCCAACCCATGCTATTGCTTTGGATACAAAAAATAACATTCTTCATGTAACCTACATGCCAGACAGCGGAGTAACAGGTCTCGGAGCTGAAGGGAAAGTTGAATTTATCGATACTGACACCAATAAAGTCGTAGGCAGTTTTACAATAGATGAAAATCCTTTCATAATTAACATTGATTCTGAAAATCAGAGACTGTTTGCATCAGTGGTCAATGAAGGTGTTGTCGTTGCAGTAGACTTGGCCAATGATGTTCAATACCTTCCTGTTGTTTCAGATTCTGAAGAAATCTCTGAATCCGCTGATGATTCTCCTGTTGGAGGCGGTTGTCTCATTGCCACTGCAGCTTATGGAACCGAACTAGCACCACAGGTACAATTCCTGAGGGAAATTAGAGACAATACTGTGATGAGTACTGCGTCAGGTGCAGCATTCATGACTGGATTTAATCAATTGTATTATTCGTTCTCTCCAACCATTGCAGACATGGAACGAGAAAATCCAATGTTCCAAGAGGCAGTTAGGGCATTTATCACTCCAATGATCTCAACCTTGTCCATTATGACTTTGGCAGATAATGGCTCTGAGACAGAAGTGCTTGGATTGGGACTTTCCGTAATCGCACTTAATCTGGGAATGTATGTTGCAGCACCTGCCACGGCAGCTTTTGCAATCAACAAGCAACTAAAATCCCGCAGGTAAGCCTTAACTAATTCCACCTTACAACATTTGGGAATTTTAAAAATAGATGATTGTGAGGTCACCATGGCCGGCAAGAGACCTCCAATCTATCTATTATGATGATGATTTTGGTTTTTCAGATAAAAGCAGCACGTAGAAATCGTTCTAAATAACCTAACTTGCATCTATAAGATGTTTTTGATCTTGTCTATCCTGTTTTTGTTGCCACCATTTTATTATTCCAATTCCACATGCAACAGCTACAATTGCAACTAGAATCCACATCATTGTATTACTCCATCTAATGTTGCTTCCAATGTCAACTCCTTTCTTTTTTAGTATGTACTGTCTAACTTTTTCATGAGATTTGTTTCTGAACTGTGGTAGATTTTTCATTGTGTGTAATAGAAAGTTTCGTTATTTCAAAGATAGTCTTAATTTTCCATCATTATCATGTTAAGCCCATCCGCGCATCTATTCTTCTTTTGTTCTTTACGCTTTTTACAAAAAACAAAGATAGTCTTTATTTTCTTTTTCTTCAATAATAAAACTAAAAATACAATCTTTGAAACGTTATTCTGAACTCAAACAGACTCATTTCACATCCCAAATACAGGTGTCATGATTAAACAAATGTGTACTGTTTTCAATTTTTTTCACAGGGGCAAAACCTCCAGGATTGCAAAATTCAACATATGGATTTAGACCTGTACTTTGGCCTTTTGGTGTCTCAGTACACCCTATGGCTTTGGCATTTCCTATGTTCTTGTTTTCTGTAGACCAATAGTGACCTGAATTCTTGAGTAGTATCTCATCGCATGTCATGTTTTCAATTTCTTCTCTTTCAATTTCAGCATTTGGAAAAACTGTGTTGACTCTGTATTCTACTGCAAAAAGTATAATCACTGCGGCTACAATAAAACATACGATTGGAATTATCCAGAATTTGGATCCTTCATCCACAAATCAATGAAAATGAATGACAGTTATAATTTTGTCTATTCATTGATAAGGAATATTATTTTTAGTTTATTCGTGATGGTTTAAATTTTTAATATACAAATATCATCATCAATATCATGGTAATATTTTCGATACATAATACGAATATGGCGAAAAGAGGAGACACATACGGACCATATGCTCACAAAAATTCATTGCCAAGTCCATAAGATGCAGACACTGGTATCACTACCATGAGTATTTTCTGATCAAATTGTAATGCAAAATGCCATTGTCATTTGTAGGTTTAAATCGAAGTAAAACAAAACTTGCAATTAAAATTCCAATGAGTTCTGTGATGTTAGTTGTAGAAGAGATAATATCGTTTGCAGAATTTATGAAACCAACATAATGAATTGTTCCATCCAAACCTGTTGATGTGATTATTGTGATTCCCATCGCAAATATG
Organism: uncultured Candidatus Nitrosopumilus sp.; assembly: GCA_905479565.1. Lineage (GTDB taxonomy): Archaea > Thermoproteota > Nitrososphaeria > Nitrososphaerales > Nitrosopumilaceae > Nitrosopumilus. Next base: position 16,997 of record CAJQMY010000036.1, on the reverse strand, counting down.
GCCGCTTTAATCCAATATTGCATACTTTGTGCAAAATTTTCATTATCATTAACGTAATCAATAATTTGAAATTATTTTATTAAAAATACGGTCTGCACTAACAAAAACAAGTCTTCGAAAAACACATACAAAAATGCAATAAGAGACAATAATCAATTTTTTAATCTAATATGATTACTGGTTCATCATATTTTTGAGGAAATCCTTCATAAGGCAATTGTCTATTTAGGCAATCCATTTTTTCAAGGAATTCTGGTATTTGTTCATCTTGTGCATTTCTATGCAATTCACGTTCATTACCTGGAATATTTATTTGGCAAGAAGCATTAGATTGTACTTGATCATCGTAATCATTATAATGTATATTTAATCTAACTTCATTAAAATTTGTGTAATTCATGGCGGTCATCTCTAAACTGGCATTACCGCGATGTCCATTGTTAAAATTTTCAGTTGCATCAGGGTATTTTTCTTTAAAGATAACATATGATGGTTCTGCATAAATCATGACCTCAAGTTCTTCATCACTCATATTGTTACCCAAAGCCCTGTCCCAATCTCGCGAAGAATTTTCAATGATGTGAGGAAGTATAGAGTACAAAAATAAAGCAAATATGGTCACACCAATTCCAATTGCCAGATAAATTGCAAATTTTAGTAATTTTTCCATGCGTGTAATAAAAATCAAGATTAGAGGTTATTTTAAAGGATCTTAATCTTTTGTTCAGGGTTGGAAATCATCTATGTTCCCATGATTAAAACAACATAAGCACATATTGAAACTGTACCTTCAATGTCTGCCATTTTACCTCGAATTACACATAGTATGTGGGAACGTTGCGAAGAATTGAGAATATGGTCATGCCAACATACTCAATATAGATCACTGAAATAACAATACGATCTTGAGTTTTCTATGTTTATCTAAATCCATTTCATTTTCCAGATCCTAACGGAAGTCCGCATCTTGGACACATCTTGTATCCTTTTGGAGCTGGTTTACTGCATTCAAAACAGAATTTACCACCAAATGACTCTCTTTTTCTCTGTTGGAGGCAATATCTTAACAGAATTATACTTGCTGAAGCTACGACACCAATAACAATGTAAAGTATTGACATGTTAACTCTGAAATCTTATTGTTCATAGATAAATTGTACTATCTTTTTCATATTTTTTAGATATGATGGCTCCCTCTTTGCACCTACAAATCTGCGTTATGACTTGCGTTAGTACTTACTAATAATTATTGAAAAATAGTTAAGATCATAATGTGATTGTCTGATTTCATGTAAGAATAATTTCTACGTGTCACTTTAATACAAAAATTTTAAATTAATTGTATGCCATGTGACGGTTTCAAATGCTATGTGTGCGATTTGACATTCAAAGATGAATCAATATCAAACATACACAATGATATTTCAAGTCATTCCATAAGTAAAATAAGAATGGTTTCAGAATAGTCATTTTAGTTTTATTTTATTTAATGTTTCCTGTATATTTTATACGAGGCGGGTGTCATATATTCTGTCATTGATGTAAATGCATTGACTTTACCTGAGTCGTTTAGTTTGATATACAAACAGCACACGATGCAATAAAAATAATTAAAGAAAAAGAAGCGGTCACACTACTATTGCATAAAATATGATTGTTTATGGGAGATGCATTCCTCACTTAGTTCTCCTGAATCGTCATCTAGCTTGCAACCGCAATTTAGCTCCACGAATTGAGCCAATTCATAGCGAGAATTATCCATGATACTAGATTTCAGAATTTGTATTAAACCAAGACGAACAATTCATCAGTAACCTCTAAATACCAAATTCTCAGTACTGTGTAATTGACAATGCTGCACATTCCAGTTTTTTATGTCAAATTTCGTATTATGTGAATGCAAGGGTGTCACAATAAAAAAAGAAAAATAATAAAAAATCAACGGGTAAGATTCATCAGAGCTGCTCTTGCCTTGAGTTTTTTATCAATTACAGCGTTAACATATTCGTCTTACACCAATAAGAATATTGATCTAGCCATACTTTCTAAAAAAATTCAAAATTTCTTGTATTTGCATAAACTTGTAGTGATCACATCTAGTATCACTCATGATCCAGAATAACAAATCACTTTCTTGCAGTTTTCAATATTTGTAACATGTTTTAATTTTAAATCAGGCAAAACCCCTACTCGACATCCAGTAGATGAAAGAAACAAAATGATGGATTTGATTCTCTTCTTGTTTGTAGAGTCCAACATAACTGCAATATCATCATGTTTGTAAGCTCCATACCCTACCTTTTTGACCTTAGTTGGAAACATCTTGTGCAGTCTCTTTGAATTAATGTTAATCTCATTCATCAGATAGAATAGTTCGATAGGTGCCAGGGTTGTAGGGATAGTATTAGGAGATAGATTCCTACCTTTTAGAAAAATTAGATAATCCTCCAAGTTTCGTTGAATAGCTTTTTCATCAGCCTTGAGTAAGTTATCATAGTCCCCAGCCTTGATTTTATTCCATTTTACAAAGCGATCAAGTTCATAAAGGTAATTTTTTTGAGTGACCTTAGAGCCAATAGCGTTTAAGAATAAAGTAACACACCGTTGGTTTGCCATTGGGGATCTTTGATTTTTCGTCATTATAAGTAGGGTGTCTTTATCATCTACAAGAATATAAGTAGGCAAATTTGCTCATGTTCATGCCACTTAAGCGTGCAAGTAGAGGCCGTACTAAGGGAGGAAAAGGATCCTCGGGTGTTGTACAATGTACAAACTGTGGACAAACAGTCCCAAAAGACAAGGCAAAGAAAGTCACGTCAAAGTTAAATTTGGTGGAACATACTTTAGCAAAAGAATTACGTGCCCAAGGCGCATATATTGCATCACCGACAGTCTTGAAGCATTACTGTATTTCATGTGCAATTCATTTCAAGATTCTAAAAATCAGATCCGCAGATAACAGAAGAAAGCGTGGAAAACTTCGTTAGTATAATTCTTTAATCTCAAACTCTCAACAATAAAACAATTCAGCCACGCATAGAATGATCAGAGATCCAATAATTTTTGTTCTAATTGTTCCATTTGTTCATCATCACATTGTTCTACACTCTCAAGGATGCAAAATTCCCTTACTTCATCAAATGCATCAATACGTGATTGTAATTCTTCAGGATTAAGATTATCCTTACCGCGTGCAATCATCATTGCTTTATAATTTATTGCAAATTGTTCCAATACTCATTTTTTAGTATCCATACTTTCCAAGATATCAAAATCAGTCATCCCAGTTCCAAAATAAATAATCCCTGCAAGTATAGGAACAATCAGAAGAAATTTTAATTTAAATTTTATCATCATTGACAGAATCTCACAACCTACCAGACCATATTAATATGTCAAAATTTAGAATACATGAACTAAAACGCATTGTCTATTCTCAAAGAAATTAACTCTCCACGCATTTCTAGAATTGTAGGATTTGAATTTGAAATTTTATTAAACCCAAATTTTAGCACAGGATGGAAAAGTAAACAATGACGGATAAAATAAAAATCACAGAATCTAACGGCGGAAAACACATTGCTATTGCAGGGGACATTAACAGCATCATGGCATCAAAAGAGGATACAGGGGGTACCTACAGTATGCTTGAAGCTAAAGTATTCCCCAATGGCGGTCCAATGCCACATATTCAAACTCGTGAACATGAGGGATTCTATGTTTTAGATGGAGAAATATCATTTACGGTTGATGGAAAAGAAATCATTGCAAAATCCGGAACTTTTGTCAATGTTCCACCAAATGTAACTCATAGTTTTAAGAATAAAACTGACATTCTAGCAAAAATGCTAATTATTTTAGCACCCGGAGGATTGGAAAATTTGTTTGTCGAAGTGGGTGATGAAGTTTCAGATACGACAATTCAACCATCTGCAATGTCTGAAGATAAGATAAAAAAATTTGCCAGTTTGTTATCGGATTATGGCGTAGAAATCAAGCATTAAAAAGAAACTTTGTATTTATCTGGAAGGGGCTTCATCATGGTTCATAGTATAGTTTGTAATGGCATCCCTCCATCATCCCAGTAATTGACGGATTGGACATAGATGACGTCTCATTGCAGTTATGATTTGAAATAAATTCATATAAAATCTCGGTCATGCAAGTATGATAATGAATAAAGTGAGATTTATGATTTGGCTTGGCATCTTTGTAGTGATGGCAGTAATCCTGCTGGTCAACAATCAATCCTAACATTTACGCCATTACAATAGCATGAAGATCTTTTCTTCATGGGATTAATTTTTACATTTCTCCATGTATCATCAGACCATTTTGACTCGTCAGATCTATATTTTTCAATAAAGTATACTTCTCGTTAATCATATTTTTTCATTTTCTCTTAGTAAATCCAACAAGTATTATCTGACGCTATTGATGAGGGTGTCACCAGATAGGCAATCACTGCAACCACTGCTACAATTGCGGACAATCTTAGGGACATATTAGAGATCATATGATTTTCTCAATAAGTTTTTTTGGTGTTTGGCTGTATCTTTCCTTAATTAAACATCCCGCAAGGAATAGCACCAAAACCTGTTTCTTTCATAATGACAGCAAGATTATTTCCAATCTCAGATATGATTATGAAATATGATACTGGATATCAAAAGTGTTTAATTAATTATTTTTTTTAGCTCAAACTCTCGATACTAAAGTAAGTCAATTTTAAATCTAAGATTCTCTATCATCTATCTTTTTAATTTCTTTTTCTATTTTTTGGATATTCTTATTCCAAATTCCAATATACTTTTCTATTTTTTCAATCTCTTTTTTAGAATCAGAGTTTGAATTAATCAAGGATGCTCTTTTGTCTAAATGCAGATTCAATCTTTTTTTAGAATCATCTAACTTTCTGTATTGCATTTCCAAAACCTTTTTTGTGATAAAATTCATAGATATTGAACCTCTGTTCCTTAAAGTAGAATATTGAACTTAAGCATATTGATAACATCAAAAAAATTGGTTTTTGATCATACCATTTACCAAGAAAACAACTAGTATCACGTCAGTACCACCACCAGTGATAATTCCAATAGAACTGAGCCCCCTATTCTTGAATATTTTTAGCAGTGTAAATCATTCTTTGTATCAGAGTAATTCCCGCAATAATCACCACGATGATTACAGCATACTCCATGAACCCAATTATACCGATAACCGCAATTATCAATAGTCGTTCGGCTCGTTCACCAATCCCTATTCCCTGAAGCTTTATGTTGATAATGTCAGACTTTGATCTGGCATAGCTTACCAGTAAAGACAATGTGATTGCAAGCAACACAAGATACGGTTCTGCATATCCTCCAACTAACAGTCCCAAAAATATTGCAACCTCAGAGATCTTATCAAACATCGAATCAAGGTATTCGCCCTTTTTTGAAGTCTTTCCAGTAGCTCTTGCCACCTGCCCATCAACCATGTCAAAGAATCCCGAAACGAGCAACAAGACCCCACCAAGAATTAGACCATATTCAATTCCCATTCCATAAACGACTGCAGACACTAGTGCAAATGCCAATCCTACAAAGGTCCAGAAATTTGCAGACAGTCCCGTAGATGCAAATGCTTTACCTATCTTTTCTAAAGTAGGCCTGAGGGTATCTCGCAGCTTATTTAACACGAGTTACACCCAAAATACCATCTAATAAAGTGAACAGGAGTAAAATCAAGGTAAAATGGACTAAAAAATCATCAAATTAGAATATTTTCAAATTTGTGAAAATAAAAATATTCAATGGAAATATGAAAATAATACCAGTTGTTTCAGTTAAAGATGTATTTACAGGAATAGTGAGTTTGATAATTTTATTTGCAATTTTTAATAATTAAAGCATATAATGAAAACAAGCTAGTTGTTTTGAGATAGATTGATTGCAATCAAAGCGGATATGATTTTTGCAGCTAAAGATGCAGTTGCACCATTATCATGGTACGGATTTAACTCTACAATATCAACTCCAGTAACTTTGGTGTCCTGAAAAGCATGAATCATATCAAACAGTTCTCTGGACGTAATCCCATCAGATTCTGGGTTACCAACACCTGGAGCATATGCAGGGTCTAAAACATCAAGATCAAAACTGGAATAAACAGCATCAAAGGTAGAGACATGATCTTTTAGAAGACTAGGACCCTTGCCTTCACGGATTTGTTTGTAAGTGATGGTGTTGATGTTATTCTCAACAAGAAACTCCAATTCCTCTTTAACAAAGGCTCTCGCACCAACATGCAAGATATTCTCAGAGCCTCTTTCCTCAACAATTCTTTTCAAGTAAGATGCATGGCTTAGTTTAATGTCTGCAAATTCATCACGCAAATCATAATGTGCATCAAAAACAACATATCCAGTTTCTTTTGGAAAACTAGTATACGTGCCATAAGTAATAGAGTGCTCACCGCCCAAAATGAATAGCTGTTTTTGTTTTGCGACAAGCTCGGCGGTAATTTTTTTTACCATGTCAATCATCTCGGATGCCACGACGGTGTGGCGGGTATTTCCCAAATCCTCAATGTTTACAGTCTCCAAATCAATTCCAAGTTCAGGATGAAATATCTCGATGTTGTTAAAGGAATCACGAATTGCGTCAGGTCCAAATCTACAACCGGGCTTGTATGAGTGAGTGGCATCAAAAGGGATTCCGAATACCGTAGCTACAGGTTCTGAATCATCATCGGAGGATGTGATCAGAGGATTGTTATTCATGTAAAGATCAAGGAAACTCATATTTTACACCATCAGATTGGGTCTCTTTGATAGATATTTTGGCAGATTCAGACCAGTGAAAGGCTTTTGATTTGTTTGTTCTTTAATTTCATTGATAAAATCATCAAAGGACAACTCTCTCACATCGCCAGTTTGTCTATCTCGAATGCTAAGATTTTGAGAGTTTGCTTCTTTTTCACCAATTACCAGAATGTATCTAATCCATTCTTTTTCGGCCTCACGGATTCTTTTCCCAATGCTTTCATTTCTGTCATCAATGTCAACACGAATATCATTTGCCGAAATTTTATCAGTCAAGTTCTCTGTAAATGCATTAAATTCTTCTTTGAGCGGAATGATTCTCACTTGGGTCGGGGCCAACCAAAGAGGGAACTGGGGTTTTCGTCCTTCATGTGAATCTTTGGCGGCTTTTTCCAACAAGGCATAGATGATCCTCTCAATTGCACCGCTAGGTGAATTGTGCAAAATGATGGGATTTCGTTTCGTGTTACTTTCATCTATAAAGTCAATCCCATACCTGTTTCCATTTTCCACATCAATCTGGTCAGTTGACAAGGCAGACGCCTTTCCCAGGCCATCGATAAAGTTAAACTCCCATTTCAATACAAAGTAAAAGAACTTCTCCGTCCACATTTCTACCAGTACAGGCCTTCCATGTTTTTGAACCAGTTTTTCAATCGAAGATTTATTTTCATTGTAAAAGTCCTCTGTAAATCGAATTGCCATCTCATAATCGGTTTTGTCAATTCCAAGCTCTTTGAGGACGCTTTGAGAGAGATCAAATCGGGTCTTGATTTCATCTATTGCTTGCGGCATATCCTTGCAAAACGCATGGCAGTCAGGCATGGTAAATGCCCTTAATCGCCTCAAACCGACTAATTCTCCTGATTGTTCCCTCCTGAAGCTATATCGGGTTAGCTCATAGAGCTTATATGGCAAATTCTTGTATGATAATTGATATTGGTTGGCCATAAGAAATTGGCCAAAACATGCAGCGAATCTTAAAAATAATTTTTTGCCTTCAGAGTCAATGTTATATTGCCTTGCAGGAAATCGATTAAAGTAACTGACCATACTTGGATGTTCTGAGTCATACATGATTGGGGTTTCGACTTCATAGCCGCCATACTCTTTGACCCTGTCAGTAACATACCTCTCAATCAATGATTTGATCAGACGGCCGTTAGGATAGAATCGCATATTTCCAGAATCAGATGCGGGCTCATAGTCAGATATCCCCATCTTCTTCATCAATGCGACATGAGGAGGAGGCTGGTCTACTTTGCGTATTTTTGCAGATTCATACTTTGCTAGAATTTCCAGTTTCGGATGTTTTGCAAAATTAAAATCACCAATGTTAGTCATTGTGCCATCTGGAGAAAGTATTTTCCAAAACGAGCGAATCTTAGATTCGCCTTTGAGGGCATCAGAAGTCAATTCTTCGTCAGGTTTTGCAGTTGCAGAATCTTTCGTGACAACTTTGGAACTTTCTGCAAGTGGATGTCCCTTTACCTGAATTTTGTAAGACTTTGTCCAACCAAATGGAGAATGAGATACTTCAAGTTCAGATGCGCCATCCTCCATCTCCTTAAGTAACTTAATGGCGGTTGAGGGTTTTGCAAGGTTTGAGCTAAGATGTGCATATGGATATAATAATAATTTTTTGCATCCAATTTTTTCCATGGACGCCTTAATCTGGGATATTGCACTTTGTACCACCGAAGAATCATCATCATCTTCGATTGCAACAAATACCACTACTAGTTCCTCCAATCTTTGAGTTTGAGGATTTGTTATATCTTCAGCAGACTGGATTTCCTTTTTTATAGGAGTATACTCGATATTGTCACAGTGAAGTTGTAATATACGCATGTTTAGAGATGTTAAATCAGGCATAAATATACGATTCTCAAAAATCGCAATACAGCGGAGGAGTTCTAGAATACCAGTAATCCCAGAATTATCATTGAAATTTATTCAGAACAGATACAAATTACTCATGCAAGGCAGAGGGGATGAGCATAGACATCAGGAACTGCTCAAAGAAAAAAAAGAATTAGAGAAAAACAGACCGCATGGAGTAGATGAAATGCGAAGATGGAAGCACATCATGGGCAAAATTTTACAGGAATTGGAACTATACAACAAGTAGGCCACCCAGGTCACCTTTTAGATCTAAATTCAAATGTACTGTATTGATAAACGAAATCATACAATGAATCCATCAGATGTTTTTAGGAAAAGAAATCTATCAAAAGTTAATTTTGAATACGAAGAATTGATTGGGAGGGATTTTTCAGATTCCAACATGAAAGGAGTCAATCTCAAAAACAGAGACATACACAATGCGGATTTGAGTTGCACTGATCTTAGTGGCGCAGACATGAGTGGCGCGATATTGTTTTATGTAAAAATGCGCGGAGCAGACTTGCAACAAGCAAATCTGTCCAGTGCAAAATTATGGGATGCCGATCTGTACGGAGCAGATATGCGGAGGGCAGATATCAGAGGAGCAGACTTGTTTTATGCAGATTTACGAAACGCTGATTTGAGCAATGCAAATCTCAGCGGAGTTAATCTCAGACATGCAAATTTAGATGGCGCCACACTAGAATCGACAAATTTCGAAGAAGCCAATTACGATTTAGACACATTGGATACTGTTTCAAAAGATGCAAAAAACCAATTAAAAAGACAAGGCAAAATATGGTAAAATAACCAATTAAAAAAACAAATAAAAAATTAATTTAATTTTTCTCGCAGTGTAATAACTGAACGTAAAATCAAACCAGAAATTCCCAAATTGGATGTAAGGAACTCACTTGCCCTCAAAAGAGATGTTTCCCCACGAAACCCTTCGTCATAAATCATTTCTACAGATCCTCTATCAGTATCAACAAAAGACGTGATTAAAGAAAAAACACCCAATTTTTCATCAGTTTGTTCCGAATAAAGTCGCAATTCTACCTTTGAAATTTTGAATTCGTCCTGAATGAAATTTCCAGACGAAAACAAAATCTCGACAGCATCAGGAGTTTTATCTACGCGTTTAGGATCATGCAAATCCACAATGTTCATTCTGTATCATTTGAAATTATTCCCAAATAAGTAACATCAACACGCGTCACTATCAGAAATAATCGAACATCTAATCTCGCGTTATTTTATCAAACACGCAGCTAGCCGTAAGATCTCCAGTAACATTGACCATGGTTCTAATCATGTCCAAAATTCTATCTACTGAAATTAGCAACAAGATTCCAACTGGAGGAATGCCAACGGTTACCAGTATAGTAGATAAGACAATCACACCAGCCCCAGGTACGGCAGGGGTTCCAATGGAGGCTAAAAGAGAGGTGATGATTATTACAAGCATGGCCAGCAGACTTAATTCAATTGAAAAGAGTTGTGCCAAAAAGAAGACGGCTATAACCTGATACAAAGCAGTGCCATCCATATTTACAGTAGTTCCAAGCGGAATTACAAATTTTGATACTTTTGGATCTACCTTAAGATCATCTTCTGCAGTCTTTAATGTAACTGGCATTGTCGCCATTGAACTGGCAGTTGAAAAAGCCAGAGTTTGAGGATTGCGGAATTTTGAAAACGTAGAAGACATAGGTCTTTTTGTTACAAACTTTAAGAACAATGTGTATACCAGCAACATGATTCCAAGACCCAGAACGACTGTTCCCACATATACCCCCAATCCAACCATTGTTCCTATGCCAACTGTAGCAACCATTCCAACAATCAATCCAAAAACCGCAAACGGCACAATCTTCATGGAAAACAACAAAATGTGCAATGTTATTTTTTGAATTGATTCCAGTATATCCAGCAATGGTTTGACTGATTCTTTTGGAAGAACTGCCATTGACAGTCCTACAATGAGTGCCATCACTAAGATGCTAAACATCTGCCCCTCAAGATATGAAAAAATAGGATTACTTGGAATTATGTTGGGTATCACACTTGGAATATCATCTAGTGAAAAGCCATCTTTGATTTGCAGATCATTATCTGAAAGATCATGAGAGTCTTGAAGAGCAGTAAGATCAAGAATACTGCCAGGGGATATAACTGACGCAAGAAATACGGCTACAAGTATTGCAATTGTTGTAGTAATTACAAAATAAACGCCAACGCCCAATCCCAGAGTTTTCAGTTTATCTTTTGCGCCTAGATTAGTAATAGCCACAACGATGGAAGCAAAGATCAGGGGAACAATTATCATTTGAATTATACTTAAAAATATGTTAGCAGGGATTTTTAGATATGACGTTAGAGTATCTAAAGTATCATCACCCAATCCAACACCTACGTCATTTCCTAAAACTAATCCTACAACCAGCCCTATGATCAAAGACAGTACAACTTGAAGCCACAAATTTTTAAAAACATAATTTTTAAACGCCATTTGATATATTCTTAGATTTTAAGCATCCATCAAAAAGGATTCGATAGCATTATTTACCAAAAAATTAGCTTTTCAAGCATGAATCCGCATGAATTTCACGGCAAGGACATTCCGCATATCAAATTAGATCCAAAAATGACCATCGAAGACCTGGTCAATGTTTTTGCAAGTTCTGGATATAATGGACGACAGCTAGGTGATGCTGCTAAACTGTATGCAAAAATGATTGAAGAAGATGCAACAATTTGTCTGACGGTTTCAGGTGCAATGACTCCAGTAGGATTTGGCGGAATAATTAAGACACTGATTGAAAAAGGGTTTGTGGATTGGATCGTCACAACTGGGGCCAATGTGTATCATGAGGATCATTTTGCTTGGGGACTGCCAGTAAAACAAGGAAGTTTCAATGTAGATGACATGAAATTGTATGAAAATGAAATTGTCAGAATCAGAGATGTGTATATTAAATTCAATGAAACCTTGGAAGCTCAAGACCAGCTAATTCAGAAAATGTTCGGAGATGATTTTCCAGATGTGCCATTTACAACTGCAGAATTTTGTAATTTGATGGGAAGGTTAAGCAAGGAGAAAGCAAAACATCCTGAAAAGAGCTTCATCACATCAGCATATGATTACGATGTGCCGGTTTACATTTCAACGATAAAAGATTCATCATTAGCTTTGAATTTGGCAGTGCACAGACTAGCAGGCAAAGTATACAATTTAGATTTTGTTAGGGAGATTATAGAGCAGGCGGCAATCATCCATGATTCTAAAAAATCAGGGATTTTAGAACTAGGCGGAGGAGTACCAAAAAACACAGCTCAGCAAACGGGGCCGCTTTTAGATCAAATTCTAAAAAGAGCAGACGGAGGACAGGATTACATCATTCAAATAACTGATGCCCGCCCAGATACAGGAGGTTTGTCAGGGGCAACACTGCAAGAAGGTAAAAGCTGGGGCAAAGTCCAAGATGCACACAAAGGAATGGTCACAGTTTATGCAGATGCCACCATAGTGTTTCCCATTCTTGCATTGTATGCTCTAAGCAATCAAAAGAGTAGGAAACCAAAAAGACTGTACAAGAAACTCGACAAACTATACAAAAATCTAAGTGACGATTATTTTAAAAATCCGGCCAATAAAAAATCTAAAAATTAAAACTTATTAAATCTGGCACGTTCAAGATCACGATCATCTTTGGATTCTTTCTTGTATTCTTTGTAATGTTCTTTACAAAGAACTGTTTTTTTTCCAGATGAATTTACACGCAATCCGGCATTCTCAACTTTGCTGGTATTAAGAGAACGGGCACCGTCTTGATCACAGCCTTCAGAATTGCATTTTGCACCCTTTGACACTATCCCCATACAGATTAGTAATCAAGATGTTATTTATACTTGAAAATAATTTTTAAATTTAATTTGATGATTAAAAGAACAATTCAAAAATTGGTTCATCGTTTATAAGAGGAATATTTTTTTCTAAAATCATGGCCGGAGCAAAGAAACCAAATGCAGGCAATAAAGATAAATCTGCAGGTTCTAAAGACACAAAGAAAAAGAAAGACAAAGGAGATGGCGGGCCAAAGAAAGCAGAGATTACGGTTATGGTAAATGAGCAACAAGCATTAAAAATTATTCAAAATTCCAAAGCTCTTACAGTTCAAGATCTTGCAAGGCAGACAGGTGTTAAAATTTCAGCAGCAAATTCATTCTTAAAAGAATCTACAAGTAAAGGAATTGTAAAAAGAGTTGGCGGCTATTCAGGCCATTATTTGTATCAGGCAGTCTCTTCATAGATACAAAGCACATCCCCAGGTTTAGCATTTTTTAATGCATCAATATTTTCACCAAGTTTTCCTATAGGAGTCATAGTCTTTGTAAATACCGTATCATTTAGAAAAAAACACAAACTTCCAGTTGAGGGTAAAAACGCAACATCGTCTTTTTTGAATTCAGTTCTAGACCTTTCAATTCCAGAATCAACAATAGATTCAAAATACAAAATGTTTCTTCCAAGTAAATGCGCATGACCTTCTAACGGCAGTGATCTCATTATTGTTCCAACAGTTCTTGGAGACAAATGTCGCTTTAGATCACATGAAATTTTTGCTTTTCCACGAATTTCTAAAATCAGCTGTTTTCTAGAGACTGACGATGTACTCAATTCGTACTTTAAAATGATTAGATTATATAACGTTTTAAGAAAATTTTCTTACTTGTCTAAACCTAATGAAACTAAATTAATTGAAACAGCGCAAGCTGAAGAGGTAGACACAGAGATTGAGGAAAATGCAGGGTTAAACAAAGCATTAGATACCTATAGAAAATTAATAGACAGAAAAGATCTTGTCGAACCATTAACAGAGAAAGAACAAGATAATCTTGAAAAAAGAATCAAAGAAATTGAAGACAGGGAAGTCGTTGAGAAAATCGAAGAACACGAGGCCGTAGAAATCCCTTGTGAAAAAAATAAAATTACAATCGGACCACCAACATTAACAAGATTTGAAAAGGCAAGGATTATGGGAGCAAGAGCATTGCAACTATCATTAGGCGCACCTCCATTCATTCCAATTCCAAAATCGGCTAGAATTTCACTAGATATTTCAATGGAAGAATTAGAACAAAGAGTGATTCCAATTACAATTAGAAGAGTACTTCCTAACGGAGATTATCAAAACATACCAATTGATTATTTCGAGAAATAACAAATAAAATTTCAAAGAAATTTCCACCATATTTGATCATAGAGAATATTGGACATGAACCCATCGTCGATAAAACTTAAAAGAACATAAAATTTCTAATTATTGAATAATGCTCATGGAAGAAATAAATGAATCAGCAGGTCAAGAGCAGACCGAAAAATTTGAGCAGGTCACAATAAAAATAGGAAATTATCCAGTAATGGAATCTGCCATCGAGGTGTTGTCAATATTAGGAAAAAAAAAGAGGATTGTTTTACAATCAAGGGGTAATTCAATACCAAATGCAGTTGCAGTGGCAAATATCATAACAGAGAAATTGCTAAATGGAAACTCTAAAGTTGAAAAAATCAATCTGGACACCGTAGCTGCTGCAGGGATTGGAGATATGACATCGACAATCGAAATTATTTTGATTAAAAACTAGTAAACGCTTCCAGGGCCCTTAAGAAGCATATTCTCACACTCTTTACAAACTTGCTCATCAATGTCTGATTCTAAATTGTGATGTATCTCACAAATTAACAAACTCGATTTGATATAGTTGCAAAGTCCAATGAATTTTGAAAGACTTGAAGGGGTGTATGCCATGTCTGAAGAGAGACCATCGCATAACTCATCAATCATCGTTGAGACTTGTTTTTCTGATAAAAGTTTTGCAATCAAAGAAGGATCACCTCGCGTACCTCGGATGTAATTACTAATCGCAGCTTGAGTCACCCCCAACATTTTAGAAATTTCATCCTCTCTAATGTTATGATCTTCTGCAAGTTTTTTGGCAAGAATAGCCCGCAGTGCAGGAATTAGAGTTTTGGATTCTATTTCGGCAGGAAGTAGCAATATTTCTCAAGAATAGGATTAAGAATTTAAAGTTTGCAATAAAAAATGGATTAATTCTACAACCTCATCATGCATATCTATTTTAATTTCAAAATAGCATAGAGAATGTTGGAAGAGTTTTCAAACCATCTATACAATGCGTTAGAAGAGGCATGCAATGAATGCAAATCAAACCTGATCTCATTATCAGGGGGATTAGATAGTTCCATAATCGCATATTTTGTAAAACAAAGAAAACCAAAAGCAGTAACAGTAATTGCAAAAGACTTCGTTTCAACAGATCTGACGTACTGCCAAATGGTCTCAAAAGAAATGCAATTGCCATTAACAATTTACAACGTTAAAACAGAGCAAATTCTAGAAGCAATAGAAGAAACAATAAAGATTTTGAGGAATTTTAACGATATTGAAATTCGCAATAACGTCGTAATGTATTTGGCAATTAAGTGGGCCAAGGACAACGGAGAAAAATCAATCATCACAGGCGATGGAGCAGATGAGTTATTTGCGGGATATAGTTTTCTGATAAACAAATCCGAGGTAGAGCTAGAAAAAGAAATCAAGAGAGTGTGCTCGGTGATGCACTTTCCAACGCAAAAAATAGGTAAAGCGATTGGAATAGACGTAGAATCCCCATTCCTAAATGACAGAGTGATCCAGCTAGCTGAAAACATCCCAGTCAAGCTCAAAGTCAATGAAGTAGATGGCAAAAGACACGGCAAGTGGATTTTACGTAAAACTTTTGAAAAAAACATACCACGACAAATCGTATGGAGGATAAAATCGCCAATGCAAGACGGTGCCGGAACGGCAGGACTGACCAGCCTGTTTGACTCAATAGTAGGCGAAGAGCAGTTTATTGAGAAAAAATTAACGGTGCAGAAAACAGATGATGTGGTAATTAGGACTAGAGAATCAATGCATTATTATGAAATTTTTAAAAAACTGTATGGAACTCCTGTCGATTTGAATTCAGAGGAAACATGCCCATACTGCAAACATCATATTGGAAAATCCAGATTCTGTAGAATGTGCGGAGCGTTTCCAATCTAAATATTGTTTTTATATTTTCGAGGTTTTTTTAGAAAAATTCTTCTACATCCTGAGCAGCAAAAATAGACTTTTTTTCCATTATGATCATGAATTAAAGCTAATTCCTCATCAAGCTCGATTCCGCATACAGGATCTACTGGCATAAATTTTTCACTTTTAAATTCAATTTATAGTTTCATCCATAATGAATTCAATCTAAATCAAACGCAAGATAATCACAAGTTTTTTGCAAGTTCCAGTCATGATGAAGAAATGAAGGTTTAATCTAATTTTAATGCAATCACTCAATGAAATAACGAATTTGATTTCTTAGGCAGTTGCAAAAAATGTGTATCATCCAAAACACTTTCCATAAACTAACCATTCATCAGCATCGCCATCAAAAGATAGAGGTTTGTATTTTATTTTGTAAATGAAATCGTGCCCGCCATTACAGAAATCCAATCAAAATTTCTCAAGATTAGGATTTAATTTTGTCTGTGATACAGATGGAAGTTTGTAAAATGCTCTCAATATTAGAAAAAGACAAATCAGATTGTCATTCATCAAAAAAATCTTTTACAATCAAACTAATTTCTTTAGTTAATTCAGATTGTCAGATGATCAAAATCCAACTGTACATTGTACAACACATAAAAAAATCAAATTCCGTTATCAAATAAGAAGATAATAAAACACCAAGATTAAAAATCAGAACAAACTAAGAGTTAACTATTTCAATAATTTTCTTTGGAAGAGAACCATAATCAGTATCAGGCTCAGACAAGACGTACAAAATGTCGTCATTAATTATTATGCTGATTGCTAGCGCACGTTCACGAGACGCCATTGCGAAATTCACAGGCCCTAGTTGCTTATCAAACTCTTTTCTCATCTTGACACGCAATGCCAATTCCATGAAAATCATTTCATCGTCTTTTTCATTCTCTAACGGTTCAACATTCTCCTTCATGCCACCAGCTACCAATCTACCTCGTTCATCTATAACCCCAGCAAATCTAATTTTAAGATCAATTGTTAATACGGAATTACAAATTTTTGTATAATCATATATTTTTGTAGACAAATTACTACGACCCTAAATTACACTCATTTATTATCTTTGTACAAAATATTAAGGCTGACAATTTAAGAGGTTAATTTTTTTACCAATGCAACAAATTCAGCCTCAGATAGAGGAGGAATTT